>NZ_WHJF01000010.1:0-102866 GCF_011682185.1 Massilia genomosp. 1 | reverse complement strand
ACCGCCGGCTCTGCCAACCGAAGCCGGAATCAACATGCCCAAAATGGACATTGGCACCAACGAGCAGACCGAAGAATGCTCCCTAAACAATCTGTAAATACTGTCTCAAATAGTTTGACACGCTCCGGATTCTCTGCTCGACGCTGGCGCGATTGAGCAGTATCTCGCGGATGAGCGCATTTCCACTAAGGACAATGCTGACGGTTTTATTCCTGCCGAGGGAGCGGGTGCGGTCTTGCTCAGTCGCGATGCGAGCGACGCGCCAGGCCTGTGGATTGAAGCGGTCGCAACCGCTCAAGAGCCCTGGCGCTTCGAATCCGATTTGCCTGTCCGCGCACTTGGCCTGACCCAAGCGATCCGCAGTGCAGCACAAGCGGCCGGTACGGAAATCGCATCGCTCGACTTCCACGCCAGCGGGATGACAGGCGAGGGCTGGTACGCCAAGGAAGTTAATCTGGCACTATCGCGCTGCCTGGAACGCAAGAAGTCTGATTTTCCGCACCTGATCGTTACCCGTAGCGTGGGCGAAACCGGCGCTGCTGCGCCCTTGTTGTCGCTCGCGTGGCTGGCAGCGCTGATGGGTCGTACCACGACAGGGCCTGGCAGCGCCGGACTACTCCATTTCGCTGGCGATGACGGGCAGCGCTCGGCGCTGGTCGTACGCCACCGCACAGCTTCTTCTCTCGCGAAATAGACAGGAAAATTCATGCAAACCCACGTTTATGCGAACGACCAGGAGATCGCGTGTAAAGCAGCCGGTCAAGACGGTATCTCGCCACAAGCTTTCCCCGATCCATGCTGGAGTCCAGCGGGGCCGCCCGCCGGGCCGGTCGTCATTCCTTATCCAAATACGTGTTTTGCTGAAAGCATTTCCAATGGCACCAGCACGATCCGCATCTGCGGCAAGGAAAGTGCTATCGAAGATCATTCGTATTTTGCAACCAGTACCGGAAATGAACCGGCGACCCAGGCGTTTGGCAAGGGTGTGGCTACCAGTGTAATCACTGGCAAAGCGTATTTCACGCAATGGTCGTTCGATGTGGTGTTCGAAGGGTTTGGGGTGCCCAGGCACACCGACATGGTGAGTCACAATCACGGGTCAATGCCAAGCAATACACCGCTGTTTCCCTACTTGTCGCGCAGCTGGGGAGGGCATGCTTGCGATGACGAACAAGACCGTATTAAACGCGCTTGCCGGCCTGAAAAAGATGAGTCGGAAGCGAAGAGAGAAATCAAGGGGAAAAGCAAGCTAGGTGGACTTCTCAAAGACGCCAGAAAGGCAAGCAAAATCAGAAAGGAGCTAGCCAAAGCGGCGAAGGCCAAAAGCAAACTCGACAAGGAAAAAAACAATCCCAAAGACGGCAAAAAAACGGCACCCGTCAAAGAAAAGGAAAAGGTGCGCGACAAGGATGGATGGCATTGGACCGACGATCATTGTGATGGTCTGGATACTGCTATCCCCAGCCTGGAAGAAGGCGTGGCTTATGCCAAAGAGATGGAAAAGGTGTTTGAAAGTTTGCCGAGCGAACTGAACATTCTTAATGGACTCAAATCGCAACTGCAGGAAATGGTGACCGATGCGGCGGGCAAGGCGGCCGGGAAGTGGCTTGGCAAGGCAGCGTTAAAACAGGCTGGCGGAAGCGCTGTACCGGCCGTAGGTAACATCTTGATGGGAATTTGGTCGGTTGTTGACGCCGCCGTGGCAGTTGGTGACATTATGGAAATCAAGAAGGTTGCCACTGAATCGCTCGCGAAGCTCGACGTGTTGAAAGCCAAGCTGGACGATTTGAAAAGCTTGACTCAAAGGTTTGCCGATTTCAAGAAGCTAAAACCCGAGGAACAACTTAAAATTGGCCAACGCCTCGCAAGCGATGGTCAAGACATGCTGGCAACGGTGAATGACTGCACACGTGCCCGCAAGTGCAATCTCGTCCCCTATTCCGGGGAAGGATTGGGCAACACGTTTCGCGTTGAGGAAGTAGTTAAGCAGAAAGGGAAGCCGCCGATTGAAGTAGTCAACCCAGAGACGCGTATCGTTCGCGTCACCGCCAAAAAACATCCAAACAAGGTGGAGCCATCCGATAATGGCGGGTGCTGCGACGGTCAGACTGGGCATCATCTGGTATCGGGGGCTTCGGTAAAGGCAGACTGTCCGGCCTATGACCACGATGCGGCGCCGACAGTCTGCGCTGAGGGGACGAGCCAACATATGGGTAGCCATGGTCGTGTACATGATGAACTTGCTCGTGCACACAACGTGTTGGATAAGAAAGGCAAAGTAGCAGGCGATGGTACGATGAGCATGAGTGACGCTTTGGACAGCGCAGCCGATTCTCATGAAAAAGCATTTCCGCTCTCGAAATGTTCAAAAAAATGCATTCGGGCCCAATTGGAAGCCTACTATCAGGCTTGCAAAAATACCCGTCCAAAGATGGTGGACAAAAATGCCACGCCGGTCAAAATGCCGAATACTGGACGAGAATAATCACCTCAGCTTATAAGGAGTTAATTTTGGCACCATTTTTAGATAAAGAACGTTGGGTCGAAGTATTCGAAGGGTTTGTAATCGTCGACTTGGCAATTCAAGAAAAAGGCGTGTTGAAAATATGTGCTAGAAAGGATATCCCTCAGCGTGAGGCATCATTGATGTTCGATGCAGACATCCCTACGCGCATTATCGGCCTGTTCACTGAATTCCCAGCCGGAGACAATTGTGGTTTCCAAGAGTTAGAAGGGATGACGTTACCGGTTGTCGGTGTATCGCGTGCGCCATTTTCGCACCCCACCGGCTTGGTCGCTTCAAAAAACAGAAATGGCGATGTTTGGCCGCGTGGCAATGGGAATGGTCCGATGGAGCATATTGCGCCTGGCATGTCCCCGTTCCCTGAGAAACTTAAGTGTATTGAAGGAACTACGTATTCGGTTGGTGCTTGCCGTTGTATATACAAGCGCGTTGAAGCCGGAAAATGGGTGCCATTTCAAGATGGTTTCCCGACGGTCGAGCCTTCCACGAATCTAGGTTTCCGTGATCTAGACGCGTTTTCCCCCTCCGACATGTATGCAGTCGGGGGCCATGGCGATGTGTGGCACTATGACGGCACGCAATGGCGTCAGATGGGCTTTCCCAGCAATGTGCAACTTGCTACTGTGACTTGTGCGGGCGACGGCAACGTTTACATCTCTGGCGAAGGTGGAAGTCTGTGGGTGGGCGAAAAATCGACCTGGAAATCGATCTACCAAGGTACCTCTAGTATTCATTGGAATGATGTGTTGTGGTTCCAGAACCGGCTTTGGTTATCCTCCGATTATCAATTCCGCCAGTGGCATCGCAACAAACTCATTCCTGTCGAGCACGAAGGGAAAATCGTCCCGATTGCCGGGCATATGGACGCTTTCGATGGCTTACTTGCCATCGCGAGCCTGGATTCAGTCATGAGCTTCGATGGTCAAAAATGGACTGATCTTGTGTCGCCCTATATTGACTAAGCTCACAGGCGGGTGATGCACGTCTGACGACGTTGCCGATTCCCGTTTTTTTCGGGCATTACGTTGGCAACAAGCTAGCAGCGTCGTACTACAGGCCTAATGCCGGCTAGTTAACCGCGAATGAGCCAGAATGCCGAGCCCATTTGCCGATTAGCGCGCCCTCACCGCTCCGGATTTAGCGCCTGAAATCAGTCATGAAATTCGATTTTCAGCAATCGTCCAAATTGGTTTTTCTGCATGAATAAGCGCACCTACCCATCGGCCGATTCAGGGCTGCCCTATAAAGCCCTGGCATTGTTGTTCAATTATCCGAGGGTTTAGTGAAGATGTCGCGTTTTCGTGCAAAACTGTGGACGAGAATGCTTCTCCTGCATCGTCAGGTACTGAACCGTAATTATCTCATCAGCCATCGCGAATCCCTATTCTGTCAAGAGCTTCGACGGCCAGAAATGGTCTACTTTGGTTTCTCCCTATGACTAAGCACATTTACCCGTCGGCCAATTCATGACTACCCTGTCCATTCCCAGGATCATTGCTCCACTTATTCGACGGCATAGCGAAGATGCTGCGTTTTATTGGGGGTTGATTGATGCCTCCATCAATGCCCCACGCCTGAGTTTGGATACTGTGGCCCGGTTTGGGGACATGCTCGACGCCCATCTCGAAGGCTTGAAGGTGGCCGGCCCTGACGGCTGGGGACCGTGCCTGGCATCCCTGGAACGGTGGCGAAAGCCTGCGGATGCGTTCGTTTGCGCTCATCAGGCATTTACCTTGGGCGACGCTGCGGCGATCGATGCATTGCTGATGCAGATTCGCCAACGTCCAGATGAACTGCTACGCGGCGTTATCAGCGCTCTCGCCTGGCAAGCGCCGGTGCACGCAGCGGCAATCATCCGCCAATGGACCGGCACCAATAGTGAAATTATCCAGCAAGTAGCGGCATTACGGGCGGCGGCACTGGTCGACACCGATGCTGCGGGTTTGCTCGGCCAACCGATCGAGCATTTTCTGGACAGCCCGGATAGCCATGTCCGTACGGCTGCATGCCGTTTTGCTGCTACAGTGCCACCCGGTGTCGCGCCTGACGTGGCATTGACCCGATGCTTGGCCGATTCCGCCGTTATTGTCCGGGCCGAGGCATCCATCGCGCTCCACGCGCTCGGCCGCCAGAAAGCCAAAGTCGACGAAGAAAAAGGCATCGACCTCGCAAACACCCTCTGGCAGTGCGTGGTCGGTCAGGTCACTGCGGTGAACGAATCCACAGGCTGGTACCGGCACCAGGCTGTACGCAGGCTCCAGCGCTGGGTGCGCAATCTGGCGACAATGGTCCCGCTTGGGCACGACAAAATTTCCGAGCTGCTGGACTTCGTGCCAGCGCGGATCGGCTTGCGCTTTATCGCCTGCCACGGCGACCCGGCATACCTGCCTTACGCAATCGCGCGCATGGCGAACCCGGACACCTGCCGTTACGCGGGCTGGGTATGGGAGACCATCACCGGCATTGATCTCGAATCGGCAGCGCTGAGTTTGCCTGAGCCTCCGCTGGCGCCGGAAGACGATGGAATAAGCGACGCGCGTGTCGATGCCGATCATGATTTGCCGCTGCCAGACATGGATGCAATCGCACGCTATGCGACGGCGCATCTGGCGCCCGGCCAGCGTACGCTGGCCGGGCAGGCCTTGACACCGGCATTTGCCGTCGCCGTGCTGGAAACAGCGCCGCAGGCCACGCGCAGTCTGGCTTGCCAGTTCCTCCGTCTATCCTATCCGCAGTTAAAACTGTCGTCCCGGGCTCAGATCGGGGTTCAACGCGCCGCCATCGAGCGGTTGCGGCGCGTGTTAGTCGAAGAGGCATTGCGCTGAGCCCTGCACTTTATCCATTGGGCGACGCGAGCTTGTTGGCCAAGCGCATACGGTGCCCCAAGGCCCGCGTTCACATTTTTATCGGTGCGACGCAATGGTGCGCTCGCAATTCGGCCATGATGCCGGCAATGCACTGCTCAACCTCGAGCTCGATTGAGGGCTTGGCCACCCTTGGCCCTGCCCCTGAAGGTCGCCTCTGCCTTCTCCCCGGTCTGGTATTTCCAAGGCGCGGCTGGCGCAAGTAGGGTGGGCACCAGTGCCCACCTGCACAGTCCGGGACGCGGCGCGGGTACGCTGATGGGCAAAATTGCCCACCCTACGTCGGGCATGTATCAGCGTCGGGTGGGCGGGGCCGCTGCGGCACGACGTGCCCACCAGCATAGCCCGAAACTTCTCAAGCCAGCTTGGCAAACACCCGGCGCGCCGCCGCGATGGTTTCTTCGATCACCGCGTCATCGTGCTGCGCCGACACAAAACCCGCCTCGAACGCGGCCGGCGCAAAGTACACGCCTTCGTCGAGCATCGCGTGGAAAAACGCATTGAAACGCGTTTTGTCGCCCGCCATCATCTCGGCATAGCTGCCCGGCACTTCTTCGCTGAAGTAAATCCCGAACATCCCGCCCACCGCATCGGCGCAGAAAGTCACGCCCGCCTCCTTGGCCGCTTGCGCCAGTCCGGCCGCCAGCTTTGCCGTCTGCGCCGTCAGCTTCTCGTAGAAACCCGGCTGCTGGATCAGTTTGAGGGTGGTCATGCCGGCCGCCACCGCCACCGGATTGCCCGACAAGGTTCCGGCCTGGTACACCGCCCCGATCGGCGCCATGTTCTGCATCAGTTCGGCGCGACCGCCGAAGGCCGCCACCGGCATTCCACCGCCGATGACCTTGCCCAGCGCGGTCAGGTCCGGCACGATGTCGTACAGCGCCTGCGCCCCGCCCAGCCCGACGCGGAAGCCGCACATGACTTCGTCGAAAATCAAGACCGCGCCATGCTTGGTACACAGCGCGCGCATGGCCCGCAGGAACTCCGGCGTGGCCTTGATCAGGTTCATGTTGCCGGCCACCGGTTCCACGATCACGCAGGCGATGGTGTCGCCCATCGAGGCGAACGCGTCTTCCAGCTGGGCCACATTGTTATAGTCGAGCACCAGGGTGTGCTTCACAAAATCTTCCGGCACGCCGGCCGAGGTCGGGTTACCGAAAGTCAGCAAGCCGCTGCCGGCCTTGACCAGCAGCGAGTCGGCGTGGCCGTGGTAGCAGCCTTCGAACTTGACGATCTTGTCGCGCCCGGTGGCGCCGCGCGCCAGGCGCAGCGCGCTCATGGTCGCCTCGGTGCCGGACGAGACCAGCCGCACCTGCTCGATCGACGGCACCAGGCGGCAGATTTCTTCGGCCATCAGGATTTCGCCTTCGGTCGGGGCGCCGAACGACAGGCCGCGCGCGGCCGCGTCCTGCACCGCTTTGACCACGTCCGGATGGGCGTGGCCGACGATGGCCGGCCCCCACGAGCCGATGTAGTCGATATAGCGCTTGCCGTCCGCGTCCCAGAAGTAGGGACCTTCGGCGCGGGTGATGAAGCGCGGCGTGCCGCCCACCGATTTAAAGGCGCGCACCGGCGAATTGACGCCGCCGGGAGTGGTTTTCTGGGCGCGCGCGAACAGCGTGTTGTTCAGGGAGTCTGTGGTCATGGCTTGCTCGATAAGGAAATGGGGTGGGCGAAAAATTTGTTGGGCACCAGCTTGCCCATGCCGAAGCGCTGCGCGTTGGCCAGCGCGCCGACGGTGAACTCCTGGGCCGCCTGGATGGCGTCGATCGGTTCGAACTGGCGCGCCAGGAACGCGGCCAGCGCGCCCGACAAGGTGCTGCCGGCGCCGACAAACGGGCCGGGAAAATGCTGCCAGTTGAAGGTGCCGATCACGCCGTTCTCGTCGAACAGGGTGTTGGCCAGCTGCGCCCCGGCGCCCGTGCCGCTGGTGCCGGTACACTTGACCAGCACGTACTGGCAGCCCATGCCGGTCAGTTCCAGCACGTCTTCCTTGAGCATGTCGCCGCCGCCGTCGCGCCAGGTCTCGGCCATGCGCGCCAGTTCCACCTGGGTGAGCAGCAGCACGGTCGCCTGCGGCACCAGGATCTGGCGGATCGCGCCGAGCATGTCGTCGTCGGCCAGGCCCGAATCGGGCAGGCTCGACAAGAACGGGTCGAGGATCAGCGGCACGTCCGGATAGTCGGAGACGATTTCGGCAATCGCCGAGGCTTGCTCGATGCTGGTCAGCGCCCCCACCTTGAAGGCCGCCACCGGCATGTCTTCGAGCACCACGCGGGCCTGGTCGCAGACCCAGTCGGCGTCGACTTCCTGCACGTCTTCGACCCGCGCGGTGTCGGAAATGAGAATGCCGGTCATGACCGACAGGCCGTGGCAGCCGAGGGCCGAAAAACACGCCAGGTCGGCCTGGATGCCGGTAGCGCCTATGGGGTCGGACACGCCGAACGTTAAGATCAGAGGAGAAGTTTGGATTTGCACGGCCGGTAGATTAAGATGCCTGATTCGGCATTTTACTAGATAGAAGGGTAGTCCAACGTGAGCAGCAATGAATCAACCGGCGCAGCAGGCGCCGCTTTCCAGACCTGGATGTGCCTGATCTGCGGCTGGGTCTACGACGAAGCCGCCGGCATCCCCGAAGAAGGCATCGCCCCCGGCACCCGCTGGGCCGATGTGCCCATGAATTGGACCTGCCCCGAGTGCGGCGCCCGTAAAGATGACTTCGAAATGACAGTTATCTGATTGGCATGAGGCTTATTGCCGACACATGTTGATCAGCCGCAACATTAAGGGGACAAAAGGGTTGCCCTATGATATCGTTCATGCTCATGCCGAGTGAAACTGAATATGACGACATTGCCGCAACCGAACGTACTGAAAATCATGGTGATCGACGACAGCAGCACGATTCGTCGTTCGGCCGAGATTTTCCTCACCCAGGCGGGCTATCAGGTGGTGCTGGCCGAAGATGGCTTCGATGCCCTGGCCAAGATCAACGACCATCATCCGTCGCTGATCTTCTGCGACATCCTGATGCCGCGCCTGGATGGCTACCAGACCTGCGCGCTGATCAAGCGCAGTGCGCGTTTTCACGCCACCCCGGTGTTGATGCTGTCGTCGAAAGACGGCCTGTTCGACCGGGCGCGCGGCCTGATGGTCGGTTCCTCCGCCTACCTGACCAAACCTTTTAGCAAAGACAGTCTGCTTAGCGCGGTGCGCGAGCACACTGCCGATACCGTTTCAAAATAATTACTGGAGCCTCCCGTGGCCATACAAAAAATCCTGATCGTTGACGATTCCCCGACCGAGCGTTACTACCTGACCGACATCCTGGTCAAAGCCGGCTTCACCGTGACCACCGCCGAAAACGGCGAGGAAGCGCTGCTCAAGATCAAGGACGACAAACCTGAACTGATCCTGATGGACGTGGTCATGCCTGGCGCGAACGGCTTCCAGGTTACCCGCACCATCGCGCGCGACCCTGAGCTGGGCGACGTGCCGATCATCATCTGCAGCAGCAAGAACCAGGAAACCGACCGTGTCTGGGGCCTGCGCCAGGGCGCGCGCGACTACATGGTCAAGCCGGTCGACGCCGAACTGCTGCTGGCGAAGATCGCCGCCCTCGGCGGCGCCTAAACCGTGAGCGACGTCGATTTCGCCCCAGTCGCCTCCGCGCCTACCGATGGCGCCGGCCGCCGCACCCGCCTGCGCCAGTACCAGGTGCAGCTGCTCGAACGCATGCAGGCGGCCCGTACCAACAGTGGCGCGCGCGTCAACCAGCTGGGGGTCTTGATCGGCGCCGAGCGCTTCCTGCTCGACCTCACCCAGGCCGGCGAAATCGTGCCGGTGCCGCCGGTGACGGTGGTGCCGCTGACGCAGCCGTGGTACCTGGGCCTGGCCAATATCCGGGGCAATCTGGTTGGGTTGATCGATTTCGCGCGCTTCCAGGGAGGCTCCGAAACGGTGGCCGGCCCGGACAGCCGGATCGTCACCCTGGCCACCCACCTGGGCTTTAACTGCGGCCTGCTGGTGGCCCGCGTGTACGGCCTGCGCCACGCCGGTGACATGGAAGTCACCGGCGACAGATTACGCGATACCGACGCGAACGAATGGATCCCGCTCGACCTGGCGGCCCTCGTCACCGATGCGCGGTTTTTGCACGTTGGATTTTAAGCCGCAGTCATAAGTGGCCATACCTTAAGAAACTGGGAGCTGGAATGGGATTTGCATGGAAGAGTACGCCAAAGGGTGAGCCGGTACCGGATACTGAATTCGGTCCCGACCTGGAGGCTGCGGCCTTGAACAAGGACGATGCGCCGGCGCTGGCCGGCGCGCAGAACGTGATCGACGACAGCCATCGCGCCGAACTCGATCAGCACGACGAGCTGCGCCTGGCCAATATCATGGGCCGCAAGCGACGCGACGACGATGACGACGGCGAGGTCGAAGCGCGCCTGCCGCTGATCGGCCATTTGTCGTTGCCGCGCCAGCTGCGTATCTTGCTGATGGTGTTCGTGGCCGGTATTCTGGTCACCGTGGTGGCGCTGTGGCGCAACGCGGCCAGTAGCTCCGACGCATCGGCCCAGACGCAGATCGCGTCGGACGCCCTGATGCACTCCCAGCGTATCGGTAAAGCGGCGCCTAACGCGATCCAGGGTAACCAGGAAGCGTTCGTGCAGCTCGAGCAAAGCCGTGGCCAGCTCAAGGCCGACCTGGACGCGCTCCAGCGCGGCGGCAAGATCGGCGGCGTCCAGCTGCCGACCCCACCGGCCAGCATGAACCGCTTGATCAGCGCGGCGAAAACCAAGTGGGTCAGCACCGACAACGCCGCCGGCACCATCATGCGCATGAAGCCGGAATTGACGGGCTTTGAAAAGACCCTGCGCCAGCTCGACACCCTCTCGCCAGAGCTGTTGACGATGACCGAAGAACTGCTCAACGACAAAGTCCAGCGCGGCGGCACGCCCCGTGAACTGGCGGCGATCGGCCGGTTGATGATGCTCACCCAGCGCCTCTCGCGCAGCGCCAGCGAGTTCCTGACCTCCGGCGGTATTCGTCCTGAAACCGCGTTCCAGCTGGGCCGCGACACCACGACCTTCCGTACCACGGTCGAAGGCTTCCTGAACGGGAACGAGGCGATGCAACTGGCGGCAACGAAGGATGCGGAACTGCGCGTCAAGCTCGAACTGATCAAGTCGAAATTCGACACCTACCAGAAACTGGTCGCTTCGATCCTCGACAACCTGCCGAAATTCACAGCCGCCAAGGGCGCCGAACAGTCGATCTTCTACGAAAACGAAGAATTCAAATCGCTGCTGACCAAGGTGCAGGTGGGCTTTCGTAACGAGCAGGATTCGAACAACGTCTGGTTCTGGGTAATGGCCCTGGCCACCATGTTCACGCTGGGCGTCGGCGTCAGTATCGCCCGCGTCATGCTGCAAGACTCGCGTACCCGGGCTCGCGGCGCCGATGTGCGTCGCCAGGAAGCGGAATCGATGCGCCAGCTGGCGCAGACCAAGGAAGAAGAAGCGAAAGCGACCAACGACCAGAACCAGGCAGCTATTTTGCGCCTGATGAACGAACTTCAGGAAGTGGCCGATGGTGACTTGACCGTACACGCAACGGTGTCGGAAGACATTACCGGCGCGATTGCCGACTCGGTTAACTATACGGTGGAAGAGCTGCGCGGGCTGGTGGAACGCGTCACGACGACGGCCGAACAGGTTACGTCGGCATCGACCAACGCACAGAATATTTCGACCGACCTGCTGGCGGCGACCGAACAGCAGTCGCGCGAGATTCAGGAAGCGTCCGAGACGGTTCTGAAAATGGCGAACGAAATTACCGACGTATCGAAGTCGGCGAATGAATCGGCAGAGGTTGCGCGCCAGTCGGTTGCGGCGGCATTGCAAGGTTCGACGGCGGTGGAAAACTCGATCAAGGGTATGCACGAAATTCGCGAGCAGATCCAGGAAACCTCGAAACGAATCAAGCGACTGGGCGAATCGTCCCAGGAGATTGGCGAGATCACGGAACTGATTTCCGACATTACCGAACAGACCAACGTACTGGCGCTGAACGCGGCGATTCAGGCGGCATCGGCCGGCGAAGCGGGTCGCGGCTTCTCGGTGGTTGCGGAAGAGGTCCAGCGACTGGCGGAACGTTCGGCGGAAGCGGCAAAACAGATCGGCGCGCTGGTGCGTACCATTCAGACCGATACCCACGACGCGGTGGCCGCTATGGAAAAATCGACGCAGGGTGTGGTCGAGGGAGCCAGGCTGTCCGATGCCGCGGGTGCCGCACTGTCCGACATTTCGCGCGTTTCGAACCGTCTTGCGGAACTGATTCAGGGCATTTCGTTTGCAACCGAGCTGCAGGCGACATCGGCGAATGATGTGGCGCACAACATTCAGCACATCCTGTCGGTGACCGAAAATACCCAGGACGGTACGCAACAAACCGCCCAATCTATTCGCCAGCTGTCGCTGCTGGCGCAGGAACTGAAAAACTCGGTATCGCGCTTCCGCGTGGTGGCTTGAGAACCCGGTTGATTTATCAAGGTAAGCATGACCACTACTGACAATTCGCACGTGCCGCAGTTCGACACAGGACCGCTGTCCTGGGTCATGAGCGAGATCCGCGATGCGCTGGGCCGCTCCAACACCGCGCTGTCCGAGGCGGCGGAGCATACGGCGGAAGCCCAGGCAAGTTCGCTCAAACATGCGAAAGCCTATCTGCACCAGGCGCATGGCGCCTTGCAGATGGTCGATGTCGATGGCGCCGGCGCCATGACCGAAGCCGCCGAGAGCGCGCTGGACCGCTTCAAGGATGGCCTGCTCGACTGCACGCCCGAACGCGCGCAAGTCATCGCGCACGCATACCAGGCGGTGATCGAGTATCTCGAAGAACTGCTTTCGGGCGCGCCACAGCAGCCGGCGCGCCTGTTCCCTTACTATCGCGCGCTCAAGGAAATGCTGGGGGCCGACAGGATTCACCCGGCCGACCTGTTTTTCGCCGACCTGTCGGCGCCAGTGTCGCTCAAGCGCCACGTGGCGACCGACGCGGAGCCGGACTACGCGGCCTGCCGCACGCGCTTCGAAAAAGCGCTGCTGCCGTTCCTGAAAAGCGCCGACAAGGCCAGCCAGCAGCAGCACGCCCAGGTGTTGCTGGACGCGATCGCCCACGTGGCCGACGCCCAGGACCAGCCTTTGCCGCGCACCTTCTGGATGGCGATGCAGGGCTTCGCCGAACTGGTGGTCCAGGGCCACCTGGCCAGCGACCTGTATGTCAAGCAGCTCTTCGGCCTGATCAATCTGCAGATCCGCCGCCTCTCGCAAGGCCAGGTCAGCCTGCCCGAAACGATGCTGCGCGACGCCCTGTTCTTCATGGCCGCCGTGCCCAATCCACCGCCGACGGCGCTGGCCCTGCGCCGCGCCTATCATCTGGACGGCATGGTGCCGGCCGATTACGATACGCGCCGCTACGGCCGCATCGACGCCGACGCGCTGAAAACCGCCAAGGAAGCCCTGGCCAAGGCCAAGAGCCACTGGGACCGTCTGTCGGTCGAACCGCTGCCGGCGCTGGAAGCCGAATTCGTCGAACTGCTCGGCACCATGGCCGCCGCGGGCGACAAGCTGGGCGCCCCGGCGCTGGCGCGCCTGCAGCGCCAGATGGTGCATGTGGCCACCGCCACGGCGGCCACAAAGCACAACAGCGTGTTCAGTCTCGAAATGGCGACCGCCATGCTGTTCATCGAGAACAGCCTGGATAAGATCCGCCAGTTGCCTGACGATTTCGACGCCCACGCCGACATCATCGGCGCGCGCCTCGGCGCGATTGGCGCCGGCGAAACGCCGCCGGAAGCGCCGCAATGGCAGGGCGAACTGTCGCGCCGCATCCAGCACGAGCAAACCGTCGCCGTGCTGGCCGCCGAAATGAAAAATGGCTTGCGCCAGGTCGAAAAAGTCCTCGACGACTATTATTCCGACACCAGCAAGCGCGCCACCCTGGCCCAGATCGATCCGGTCCTGCACCAGTTGCAGGGCGCCGTCGCCATCCTCGACCAGGAAGACGCGATGCGCGCCGCCCTGCACGTCAAGGATGCGGTCCGCACCCTGGCTGCGGCCGAAGGCAATCCGGAACACGAAACGGCCTCGCTGCAGAACATCGCCCAGAACATCGGCGCGCTGGGCTTTTTTGTCGACATGCTGGCCAAGAACGTCGACGAGGCGCGCGAGCGCTTCACCTTCGACAGCGTCGAGGGCATGTTGCGCGCCGTCCCGTTCGAAAAACCGGCGCACGGCGAATCGCAGTTCGACCAGGAACCGGTGCTCGAGATCGAGCCGGTCCCGATGATCGACCCGCCTGCGCCAGCCGCGCCGGTGGAGCCGGAAGCGCAAGTCAAGGCGCCAGTCGTGGTGGTGGCAGCGCCCGCGCCGCCGGGCGACGACGAAATCGAAGCCGAACTGCTCGAAATTTTCATCTCCGAAGCGCAGGAAGTGCTGGCCTTCGTCGGCTCGACCCTGCCGGCGGCGCAAAGCATGCCGAACAACCTGGAGACGCTGACGATGTTGCGGCGCTCCTTCCACACCCTCAAGGGCAGTGGACGCATGGTCGGCCTGAACAACTTCGCCGAAGGCGCAGCCGCCGTCGAAAAAGTGATGAACCTGTGGTTGTCGGAAGAACGCGCGGCCGACGCCAACCTGCTGGCGTTGCTCACGCGCTCCACCACCGACATGACCGCCTGGGTCGAGCAGCTTGCCGCCACCGGCAGCTCGCAGCGCACCAGCGACGCGCTGGTCGCCGCCGCCGAACGCGTGCAGCATGGCGAAACCTTCGCCATGGATGCGGCGCCGGACGACGCGCCAGCGGCGCCAGTGGTCGAGGAAATCGTGGCCGCCGCTCCCGTGGACGAGCATCACGACGACCACTTTGCGATCGACGATTCGTTCGAACCGATGATCCTCGACGACATCATCGCCCTGCCTGCGACCACAAGCGCAGCGCCTGGCAATGTGATCGAGTTCCCGGTTCCGGGCACCATCGCCGCGGCCGACGACAACACCAAGCGTATTGGCGAACTCGAAATCCCGCTGCCGCTGTATAACATTTACCTCGCCGAGACCGACGAACTGGTTCGCCTGTTAAGCCAGGACTTCGCCGAATGGCGCCACGAACCGCAGCGCCAGGTCACGCCGGCAGCCGAAAAAGCCGCGCATACCCTGGCCGGCACCTCGGCCACGGTGGGCTTCCACGCCCTGCGCGAAATCGCCTACGAAGTCGAAATGGTGCTCAAGAGCCCCGCGCCGGTGTTCGACGAAGCCCAGCGCGACCTGCTCGACGAAACCATCGAGCGCGTGCGCCACATGCTGCAGCGCTTCGCTTTGGGCGAGCTTGCGCCGGCCGAGCCAGGCCTGGTGGCGCGCCTGCACGTTCTGCGCGAGCAGCTTGCGGCGCAGGAAGCGGCCGCCGTGTTTGCGGGCGCCGACGAAGACCTGGCACGCCGTCTGGACGGCCTGTTCGCCGAAACGCTCGACGAGCTGGTGGCATCGCCGCCGGTGATGCCGGAACGCGAAGCGGCCGTGGCCGACGCCCGGTCCGAACCGGAAATCGACGCCATCGACGCCCTGTTCGGCGAGGACGATCCGTTCGATATTCCACTGCTGGATAATCCTGAACCGGCGCAGCCGGTGGCGCAAGACGCGCAGCAGCCATTGCTCGAAGCTGAAGAAGTCATCGAAGCTGAAGAAATCATCGAAGCCGAAGCAGTCATCGAAGCTGAAGCAGTCATCGAAGCTGAAGCAGTCATCGAAGCTGAAGCAGTCATCGAAGCTGAAGCAGTCATCGAAGCCGAAGAAGTGATCGAGGCCGAGCCGGTATTCGAAGAGCCAGCGCTGGAAGCCGAGCCAGTGGCCGAAGAAACGGTCATCGAAGCCGAACCGGTTCTTGAAGCCGAGCCAGTCATCGAAGAACCGGTATTCGAAGAGCCAGTGCTTGAAGCCGAGCCAGTCGTTGAAGAACCGGTCATCGAAGCCGAACCAGTGCTTGAAGCTGAACCAGTGCTTGAAGAACCGGTTGTCGAAGAGCCGATCGCCGCAGCCGCGCCGGAACCGGCGCCTATGCAGCCGATGACGGCGCACGTGCCGCTGCTCGAAGCGTTGCTGCAGCCGGAGTCCGACACGGCCGCCGTGCCGGTGGCGCCGGAAACGGCCTTCGCCGATGACCTTGACGTCGACTTGCTGCCAGTGTTCCTGGAAGAGGGTACCGACCTGCTGCCGGAAATCGGCAACAACCTGCGCAAGTGGCAGCAAAATCCGTCCGATACCAGCCCGGTACAGCAGCTGTTGCGTACCCTGCACACGGTCAAGGGCAGTGCGCGGATGGCCGGTGCGATGCGCCTCGGTCAGCACACCCACGAGATCGAAACGCAGATCGAGAACATGGTCCACGCCGGAACGTCGACGCCAGCCGCGTTCGACGAACTGATGGCCAACTACGATCACGCGCTTCTGCTGTTCGAACAACTGCAGCAGCCTGCCCTCGGCGTCGTGCCGGTGCCGGGCCTGGCCGCGGCAACCGCCGGCAGCGTGGACGATGCTCACGCAGCCCAGACCCGTACGCCGTTGGTGCGGGTACGCGCCGACATCCTGGACCGCCTGGTCAACCAGGCAGGTGAAGTGTCGATCACGCGCTCAAAACTGGAAAGCCAGGTGTCGACCCTGAAGGCCTCGCTGAGCGACTTCTCGGACAACCTGGGTCGCTTGCGGCGCCAGTTGCGCGAAGTCGAGATGCAGGCGGAATCGCAGATTTCGTCGCGCATGTCGATTTCCAGCGAACGCGAATTCGATCCGCTCGAATTCGACCGCTTTACCCGCCTGCAGGAACTGACGCGGATGATGGCCGAATCGGTGAACGACGTTGCGTCGTTCCACGAAAGCCTGACGCGCACGGTCGACGGCGCCACCGACGACTTGAACGTGCAGTCGCGCCTGACGCGCGACCTGCAGCAGGACCTGATGCGGGTTCGGATGGTACAGTTTGCCAGCCTGTCGGAGCGTCTGTTCCGGGTGGCGCGCCAGACCGCAAAAGAAATCGACAAACGGGTCAACCTGGACATCCGGGGCGGCACGGTCGAAATCGACCGCAGCGTTCTGGAACAGATGGCCGCGCCGTTCGAGCACTTGCTGCGTAACGCCATCGTGCACGGTATCGAATCGCGTGCCCGTCGTGGTGCGGCCGGCAAGGCCGAAACGGGCGAGCTGCTGATCCAGGTCAGCCAGCAGGGTAACGAGGTGGTTATCCAGTTCAACGATGACGGCGCGGGTCTCGACCTGGCCCGCATCCGCACCAAGGCGCTTGAAAACGGGCTGCTGGCGCCGAATGCCATCGTCACCGACGCCGAAGCGGCCGACCTGATTTTCGAACCGGGCTTCTCGACCGCCGATGCGCTGACCGAACTGGCCGGCCGTGGCGTGGGTATGGACGTGGTGCGCTCGCAAGCGCAAGCGCTTGGCGGCCGGGTGGCGATTTCCACCGAAACCGGCAAGGGCGCGCGCTTCACGATTCACCTGCCGCTGACCCTTGCGGTCACCCAGGTCGTGCTGACCACCAGCGGTACCAAGACGTTTGCGCTGCCATCGATCCTGGTGGAGCAGGTATTGCAGATGAAAGAAGCGGCAGTCAACGCCGCGCACGCCGAAGGCTTTGTCGAATTTCAGGGCCAGAAGGTCGCGCTGCATTACCTGCCAACCTTGTTGGGCGATACCGAAGCGCGGCCGATGTCGCAGCGTTCGTGCCCGGTGATGGTCCTCAAGAGCGGCACCGACCGCCTGGCGGTACAGGTCGACGACGTGCAGGGCAACCGCGAGGTCGTTATCAAGAATATCGGGCCGCAGCTCTCGCGCATGATCGGTATTTCGGGTGCGACGGTGCTCGGTTCGGGCGATATCGTGTTGATCCTGAACCCGGTGGCCTTGTCGCATCACCTCGACCATCATCCGCAACTGCGTCAGCGGGTGGTGGTGGAAACGGTGGCGGCGGTGCCCGAGACGCGTGCGGCCGACTTTGTGATCATGGTGGTCGATGATTCGCTGACCGTGCGCAAAGTGACCCAGCGCCTGCTGGAACGCGAGGGTTATCAGGTGGTGCTGGCCAAGGACGGTGTCGATGCGCTCGAACATTTGCAGGAGACCGTGCCCGACCTGATGCTGGTCGATATCGAGATGCCGCGCATGGATGGTTTCGACCTGACCCGGAATATTCGCGGTAACAGCGGCACCAACGAGATCCCGATCATCATGATCACCTCGCGTACGGCGGACAAGCACCGCAACTACGCGCTGGACCTGGGGGTGAATGCCTACTTCGGTAAGCCGTTCCAGGAAGACATGCTGCTCGCGGCGATTGCCGGCTTGCTCAATCGCGAGATGCCGGTAGCGCATTAAGCGCCAGGCGGCACAAACAAAAACGCCTTGCACCGGTTAAATGGTGCAAGGCGTTTTTTATGATCGCTAGTTCAATAGCCGTCGTTCCCGCCAAGGGGGCCGCCGATGCCGGGAACGACGTTATACCGCTTTCACCACCGCATAGCGCTCCAGCGTCTTCGCCCGCGCCTCGTCATGCCTGACCAGCGGCGCCGGGTAATCCTTCCCCAGCACGACCTTCTTCTGCGCCAGCACCATCGGCGGCACCGTCCACGGCGCGTGGATCTCCTTGTCCGACAAGCCATCGAGCTGCGGCAGGTAGCGCCGGATGAACTTCCCCTTGGCGTCGAATTTCTCCGACTGCGTAACCGGGTTGAAAATCCTGAAATACGGCTGCGCGTCGCATCCCGACGACGACGCCCACTGCCACCCGCCATTGTTCGACGACAGGTCGTAATCGTTCAGGTGCAACGCAAAATACGCTTCCCCGCGACGCCAGTCGATCCCCAGGTCCTTGATCAAAAAGCAGGCCGTGACCATGCGCAGCCGGTTGTGCATGTAGCCGGTCTGGTTCAACTGCGCCATGGCGGCATCGACCAGCGGATAGCCGGTACGCCCTTCGCACCAGGCGGCGAACATCGCGTCGGCCTCGGGCCCGGTCTCGAACGCAATCGCGTCGTAGGCCGGCTTGAACGCGCGCTCGACGACATGCGGATGGTTATACAAGATCATGGCGTAGAAATCGCGCCAGATCAGTTCCGACAGCCACACCGGCGCGCCTTCGCCGCCGGCCCCGCGCGCAATGAGCTCAGTCACCGTGCGCACCAGGTGGCGCAGCGACAAGGTGCCGAAGCGCAGATGCACCGACAGGTACGACGGCCCCTTGACCGACGGGTAATTGCGCGCCTCGCCATAATCGGCAATGCGGCCGATGAAGTCTTCGAACAACCGCGCCGCGCCGCTCATGCCGGTCGGGATCGACAAGGCCGACAGGTTGGTCGGCTCGAAGCCGATCTCGCGCAAGGTCGGCAGGCGCTCGTCGCCGGCGGGAGGCGCAAGGCGCGCCGCATGCGGCTCCACCGCATACGCCACCACGCAATCCGGTTCGGCCGCCATGCGTTTGAGCCAGGCGTTTTTATACGGCGTGAAGACCGAGAAATTCTGGCCCGCCAAGGTGTGTACCTCGCTCTTTTCGAAGATGACCTGGTCCTTGTAGCTGGCAAGGCGCCGGCCGTCGGCCTCCAGGCGCGCGGCCACTTGCGCATCGCGCGCGATCGCCTGCGGCTCGTAGTCGCCGTTGACGAACACCGTGTCCACCCCGAGTTGCGCGGCGAGTGTTGGAATTAGCTCCACCGGGTCGGCCTGGCGCACGATCAGGCAACCGCCCATCTGACGCAATTGCGCATCGAGTTCGGCCAGGCTGGCGTGAATGAATTCGACGCGGCGGTCCGCACGCGGTAAACTGTCGAGGATTGTGTTATCGTAAATGAAAGCGCAATAGACGCTATTCGACGACGTTAATGCATGATGCAGCGCGGCGTGATCGAAGGCGCGCAAGTCGCGGCGAAACCAGACGAGCGATTTACTCATAATATTGATGGTGTTTGGTGTCAAGAAAGGTGGGCGAATTATCGGCTACCATCGCTTTAGCCGCGCGCGTGATGGCGCTTCCCGTGGTGGCGGCCGCAATTCAGTGTAAACTATCGAAAAATCCATCGTTGCAAGCCCGGATACTAGCAGCAAAGCAGAACACCAGAGAGCGAGCAGAGAGAGTGACGAATATGAAGAAAAGCAAAATCGGCAAAACTCTGCCCGTGCCCGGCATGTCGCAGGACGACGAATTGCGTCCCGACCAAGGTCACGTCATGACATCGACCTTGAATTTAGCAAATCATTTCCTGATAGCGATGCCATCGATGCAGGATCCGATTTTCGGCGGCACCGTGGTCTACATCTGCGAGCATAACGACAAAGGCGTGCTCGGTGTGGTCATCAACAAGCCGACCGACATGACCATGGAAGTGCTGTTCGAACGGATCGACCTCAAACTGGCCGACGGCTTGCGCACCACCGTCGTCAATGAACCGATCATGTTCGGCGGCCCGGTCCAGGACGACCGCGGCTTCGTGCTGCACACCCCCGGCGCGCGCTATTCGTCGTCGCTCACCGTGACCGAGGACGTGGCCTTCACCACCTCGATCGACGTGCTCGAAGCGGTGGCCAACGGCGACGGCCCGCAACGGCTGCTGGTGTCGATCGGCTACGCCGGCTGGAGCCCCGGCCAGCTGGAAGACGAAATCGGCCGCAATGGCTGGCTGACGGTGGGCGCCGACGCGCGCGTGCTGTTCGACCTGCCGATCGAAGAGCGCTACAACGCCGCCATCAAACTGCTTGGCATCGACCCGATGATGCTCGCCTCCGAGGCCGGCCATGCTTGAGCGCTCCCGCAGGAACCGCGCGCGTGGCTGAAGCGGTGATTGAACTCGTACTCGGCTTCGATTTCGGCATCAAGCGTATTGGCATCGCCATGGGGAACACCCTGACCGGTCAGGCGCAGCCGCTCGCGGTGGTCAACGCCATCGACAACGCGGCCCGCTTCAAGCAGATCGGCGACTTGATCGCCGCCTGGGCGCCGGCCCGCCTGGTGGTGGGCGAACCGCGCCACCCGGACGGCGCCGAACACGAGATGACCCTGCGCTGCCGCCGCTTCGCCAACCAGCTGCACGGGCGCTTCAACCTGCCGGTCACCTTGGTCGACGAACGCTATTCGTCGGCCGTGATCAACGCCAGGCGCGGCCAGATCATCGACGACCAAGCCGCCTCCATCATTTTGCAACAATACTTTGACGACCATGCCAACAACAACTAATCAGCTCGACGCAATCAAGCAGTTCGACGCCGAGGCGCTGTACCAGACGCTGCTCGGCCAGGTGCGTGACGGCTTGCACGGGGTGCAGGACGCGGCCATCATCGGGATTCATTCGGGCGGCGCCTGGCTGGCCGAACGGCTGGCGGCGGACCTGGGCCTGAACGAGCGCCTGGGCTTCATCGACGTCTCGTTCTACCGCGACGATTTCGCCAAAAAAGGCCTGCATCCGGACGTCAAGCCGACCCACATCATGTTCAACGTCGACCGCGCCAACATCGTGCTGGTGGACGATGTGCTCTACACCGGGCGCACCACGCGCGCGGCGATCAACGTGCTGTTCGATTATGGCCGTCCGGCGCGCATCATGCTGGCGGCGCTGGCCGACCGCGGCGGGCGCGAGCTGCCGGTGGCGGCCGACTTCGTCGCCACCAGGGTCGCGCTGGAAGCCAATCAGTCGCTTGCGCTGGCGCGTGCCGGCGACGGGCAATTTTCGCTCACCATAGAAGAAGACCATGCTTAATCCGCAACTGAATAAAAATGGCGAACTGCAGCACCTGTTAAGCATCGAAGGGCTGCCAAAATCGATCGTCAACCATATCCTCGACACGGCGTCGAGCTTTGTCGGCATCTCCGACCGTGAAGTCAAGAAGGTGCCGCTCATGCGCGGCAAGAGCGTGTTCAACCTGTTCTTCGAGAACTCCACGCGCACCCGCACCACCTTCGAGATCGCCTCCAAGCGCCTCTCGGCCGACGTCATCAACCTCAATATCCAGGCGTCGTCGGCCAGCAAGGGCGAGTCGCTGCTCGACACCATCGACAACCTGTCGGCCATGCATGCCGATATGTTCGTGGTGCGCCACGCGCAGTCGGGCGCGCCCTACCTGATCGCCAAGCACCTGATCGACACCAGGCAGTCGCACGTCCACGTGGTCAACGCCGGCGACGGCCGCCACGCGCACCCGACCCAGGGCCTGCTCGACATGTACACGATCCGCCACTACAAAAAAGACTTCACCAAGCTGCGCGTGGCCATCGTGGGAGACATCTTGCACAGCCGCGTGGCGCGCTCCGACATCCACGCGCTGACCACCCTGGGCGTGCCGGAAGTGCGCGCCATCGGCCCGCACACCTTGCTGCCGGGCGGGCTGGAACAGATGGGCGTTCGCGTGTTTACCAACATGGACGAGGGCCTCAAGGACGTCGACGTCATCATCATGCTGCGCCTGCAGAACGAGCGCATGAGCGGCGCCTTGCTGCCATCGGCGCAGGAGTATTTCAAGAGCTATGGCCTCACGCCCGAGCGCCTGGCGCTGGCCAAGCCCGATGCGATCGTCATGCATCCGGGGCCGATGAACCGGGGCGTGGAAATCGATTCGGCCGTGGCCGATGGCGCGCAGGCGGTGATTTTGCCGCAGGTGACGTTCGGGATCGCGGTACGGATGGCGGTAATGAGTATTCTGGCAGGAGCGCAAGGGTGAACGTGAACAACCATCTTCATATCAAGAACGGGCGCCTGATCGACCCGGCCAACGGCATCGACGCAGTCACCGATTTGTTCATCATCGACGGCAAGGTCGCCTCGACCGGCACGGCGCCGGCCGGCTTCAATGCCGGCAACAGCATCGACGCCACCGGCCTGGTGGTCGCTCCCGGCCTGGTCGACCTGTCGGCGCGCCTGCGCGAGCCGGGCTACGAATACAAGGCCACCCTCAAGTCCGAGATGCAGGCGGCGATGCAGGGCGGCGTGACGAGCCTCATTTGCCCGCCCGATACCGATCCGGTACTGGACGAACCGGGCCTGGTCGAAATGCTCAAGCACCGTGCCAGCAAACTGCGGCAGGCCAATGTACACCCCTTGGGCGCGCTGACCATGGGCTTGAAGGGCAAGGCCCTGACCGAGATGATGGAACTGACCGAAGCGGGCTGCATCGGCTTTTCGCAGGCCGAGGAAGTCATCGAAGACACCACCGTGCTGCTGCGCGCGCTGCAGTATGCGAAAACCTTCGGCTTTACCGTGTGGGTGCGCCCGCAGGATGCGCACATCGGGCGCGGCGGCATCGCCCACAGCGGGCCGCTGGCCTCGCGCCTGGGCCTGGCCGGCGTGCCGGTGATGTCCGAAACCATCGCGCTGCACACCGTGTTCGAACTGGTGCGCGCCACTGGCGCGCGCGTACACCTGTGCCGCATGTCGTCCGCCGCCGGCCTGGAGCTGGTCAAGGCGGCCAAGAAGGAAGGCTTGCCGATCACCTGCGACGTGGCGGTGCATCATGTACACATGACCGACGCCGACATCGGCTTTTTCGATTCCAATGCGCGCGTCACGCCACCGTTTCGCAGCCAGCGCGACCGCGATGCGATCCGCGCCGCCCTGTACGATGGCACCATCGACGCCATCTGCTCGGACCACACCCCGGTCGACGACGACGAGAAGCTGCTGCCGTTCGGCGAAGCCTCGCCCGGCGCCACCGGGCTGGAACTGCTGCTGTCGCTGGCGATCAAGTGGGCCGACGACTACGCTAGCGTGCAGCACGGCGCCGCTGGTTCGGCCACGCCGCTCGCGCGCGCCATCGCCAAGATCACCACCGACGCGGCGCGCATCGCCGGCCTGGAAGTAGGCCAGCTGGCGCCGGGCGCTCCCGCCGATGTGGTGGTGTTCGATCCGGCCGCGCGCTGGACGGTCGAGGCCCCGGCCCTGGCCAGCCAGGGCAAGCACACGCCTTTCCTGGGCTACGAACTGGCCGGGCAGGTCAGGGCGACCATCGTGGGCGGACGCATCGCGTTCCAGCGCTAGTGCCGAATCAGCACTGACAGTGGCATGCGGCGCGCGACGCCGCATGCACAGCGGGTAGTTCGCACTCCCTGCTTTCCCGTTTTTTTGGAGTCGTTTGAAGATCAAGCTCTATTTCCGGCTGTGCCGCGTGTTTTTCCATCTGTTGACCGGCTTGTCCGCGTGCGCATTCGTGTTCCCGTGGGCCAGCCATGCGCTGCGCGACCGCGTCACGCAAAGCTGGTCGCGCCGGCTGGTGGGCATCTGCGGCGTGACCGTGACGCCATCGACCGGCGTGGCGGCGCTGGCGCACGCGATGGTGGTGGCCAACCACGTCTCGTGGCTCGATATCTTTGTGATCAATGCGCTGTACCCGTGCCGCTTCGTGGCCAAGTCCGAGATCCGCGAGTGGCCGGTGCTCGGCTGGCTGGCCGACAAGGCCGGCACGGTGTTCCTCGCGCGCGGCAACCGGCGCGACCTGCGCCAGATTTTCAAGGGTCTGGTGCATAAGCTCGAGCAGGGCGAGCGGGTCGCCTTCTTCCCGGAAGGGACCACCGCCGCGCAGGGCAGCCTGCTGCCGTTCCACGCCAACCTGTTCGAAGCGGCGGTCGATGCCGGCGTCATGGTGCAGCCGTACGCGGTGAGCTATGTGGACGCCAGTGGCGCGCTGCATCCGTCCATCGAATTCATCGGCGAGATGACCTTCGCCGAGAGCATGGTGGCGATCCTGTCCGGGCCCGCCGTGACCGCGCGCGTGGTGTGCATGGCGCCGATCGACGCCGCCGGCGCGCACCGGCGCGATGTCTGCACCGCCGCCCACGCCGCCGTGGGGATGGCGCTGGGGCACAAGCCCGGCTAGGTTTTTGGCTTGCCCGGTTCCTTGTACTCGGGGCAGTCGACCTGCAGCAGGCTGCGGTCGTTCAGGCACAGCGCGCTCAATTTGCCGCCCCACACGCAGCCGCTGTCGAGGCCGACCACGTCATCGCGCAGCAGCAGGCCGAGGGCCGACCAGTGGCCGAACACCACGGTGGCGCCCAGGCTGCGCCGGCCCGGCAGGTCGAACCAGGGCAGCAGGCTTGACCCGGGCGGCGCACCCGCGCTTTCCTTTTCCTTGAAATCCATGGTGCCGTCGGGTGCGCACAGGCGCATGCGCGTGAGTGCGTTGACGATGTAGCGCAGGCGCGCCAGGCCGCTGAGCGCGTCGTCCCAGCGCGCCGGCTCGTTGCCATACATGTCGCGCAAAAAATCGATCCAGCCCGGCCCGCGCAGCACCGCTTCGACTTCGCCCGCCAGCGACAGGGTTTGCGCCGCGTCCCACTGCGGTGCCACGCCCGCATGCACCAGCAGGTGGCCTTCGGCCATCATCGCCAGCGGGCGATGACGCAGCCAGTCGATCAGTTCAGCGCGGTCGGGCGCGGCCAGGATGGCGTCGAGCGTATCGGATTTCGCGGTCTTTTGCGCGCCCACCGCCACCGCCAGCAAATGCAGGTCGTGGTTGCCGAGCAGCGCCTCGCCGGCGCCCGCGCGTTCCAGCGCGGCCACCCGGCGCAGGGCCTCGAGCGAGGCCGGGCCGCGGTTGATCAGGTCCCCCACGAACAGGACGCGCGCGGGGCCGCCCGCATCGTCTTCGATGCGCTTGAGCAGGACAGCGGTTTCGTGGGCGCATCCTTGCAGATCGCCGATGACATAAGTTCTTAACAATTCAATTCCAGTACGGGCAGGGTTCACATAAAATCAGGGTGCCGCATTTCCAGGCCCGGCGGATACTAAATCATTTTTGTAAGCAAGGGTGCCGGTTTGGGCTGTAACATGCGTTGCTGTCATGCCAATAGCCGTCGTTTGAGCCTGATCAATATGGGTATCGATTGCGCGCGCGTATTTGCGTATCATATGCTGGTGCGGGCCGATCCGGACCGTCCCGGCCGATAAAAGATAATGCTCACCGGCAGTATTTGATGCACTCTTCGATGATAGGATTTTCTGATGAAAGTCACGCCCACCGCCATTCCCGAAGTCCTGATCCTGGAGCCGCGCGTGTTCGGCGACGACCGGGGCTTTTTCTTTGAAAGTTTTAACGAGCGAAAATTCGAGCAGTTGACCGGGGTCTGCGCGCATTTTGTCCAGGATAACCACTCCAAGTCGGCCAAGAATGTGTTGCGCGGCCTGCATTACCAGATCAGCCAACCGCAAGGCAAACTGGTGCGCGTGAGCGCCGGATCGGTGTATGACGTGGTGGTCGATTTGCGTAAATCGTCGGCCTTCTTCGGACGCTGGATCGGATTGGATTTATCCGCCGAAAACCAGCGTCAGCTATGGGTGCCGCCCGGTTTTGCGCACGGTTTCATGGTCACCAGCGATAGCGCCGAAGTCCAGTATAAAACCACCGATTACTGGGCGCCCGAACTGGAACGGGTGATTCTATGGAATGATCCCGACATCGGCATCGAATGGCCCTTGCCCGGTTTGCCTATGCTCTCTGGAAAAGACAGCAAGGGTGCGCTGCTGGCGCAGTCCGATGTATTTCCATGAAAATTTTACTCACCGGCGCCAACGGCCAGCTCGGCCATGAACTGGCGCGCAGCCTGCGCCCGCTGGGCGAGCTGGTGGCGCCTGCGCGCGCCGCTTGCGACCTGGCCGACCTCGACCAGCTGCGCACCGTGCTGCGCGCGCTGCGGCCGGACCTGATCGTCAACGCGGCCGCCTATACGGCCGTGGACCGCGCCGAGGACGAGCCCGCGTTGGCGATGCGCATCAACGCCGACGCGCCGGCCCTGATGGCGCACGAGGCCAGGGCGCTGGGCGCGGCGCTGCTGCATTATTCCACCGATTACGTGTTCGACGGCAAGGCGGCGGGCGCCTATGCCGAGACCGACACCCCCGCGCCGCTGAGTGTCTACGGGCAGAGCAAGCTTGCCGGGGAGCAGGCCATTGCCGCCGCCGGCATCCGGCACCTGATCCTGCGTACCAGCTGGGTGTACAGCTTGCGCGGCAATAACTTCCTGTTGACCATGTTGCGCCTGGGAAGGGAACGCGGGCAGTTGCGTATCGTTGCCGATCAGCATGGCGCCCCCACCTGGAGCCGCACCCTGGCCGACACCAGCGCGCATTTGCTGGGCCTGGCGCAGGCGGGCGGCGCCCCGTGGTGGGAGCGGCATGGCGGCCTGTACCACCTGAGCAGCCAGGGCCGCACCAGCTGGGCCGGCTTTGCCGGGGCGATTTTCAGCGCCGCCGGCCTCGCTTGCGAGGTGGTGCCGATCACTGCGGCGGAATACGGCGCCAAGGCGGCGCGGCCGGCCAATTCCAGCCTCGATTGCGGCAAGCTGATGGCGCTGTGCGGCCCCTTGCCGGACTGGCAAACGGCCCTGGCCGACTGCCTTTCTTCCGCAGACGCCAGCAGGGGTCTTGTCCAAGACTGAGCAAAAATGCCGCAACAGGCGTCGAAAGCGCTCTTTTTTGCATAAAACCGGCGTAGCGCCGCCCGCTGGCCCCCATCCTGGCGTATTTGGGGGGCGGGTAATCCGGTACAATCATGGATTACCTTCATACCAGATCATGGCGACCGCAACACTCACCGCATGCGTTGGTCCGCCGGGTAGGGCACGAGCCTGCCCGCGTTTTAGCATATATAAATAATAATGTTTTCATTTCTCGTGAGTTTCGTCGCTTCCGCCTTGCTGACCCTGCTTGTGATCAAGCAGGCCAGGCTGCATGGTCCCGCGCTCGATGCCGATTTCTTCGGCGTGCAAAAAGTCCATTCGCATACGGTGGCGCGCATTGGCGGGCTGCCGATTTTCATGGCGGTCGTGATCAGCGCGCTCATCTCGATCTGGCGCGTGCCGGCCATGGCGGTCTGGCTGATGTCGCTGATGCTGTGCGCCGGGGTGGCCTTTGTCGGCGGCATCGTGGAAGACTACACCGGCAATGTCAGTGCGCTGCGGCGCCTGATATTGACGAT
Source organism: Massilia genomosp. 1 (assembly GCF_011682185.1). Taxonomy (NCBI): domain Bacteria; kingdom Pseudomonadati; phylum Pseudomonadota; class Betaproteobacteria; order Burkholderiales; family Oxalobacteraceae; genus Massilia; species Massilia genomosp. 1. The sequence continues at coordinate 75,468 of NZ_WHJF01000010.1, read as the reverse complement.
GGCGGCCGCCTTGCTCGGCTATTTCTTGCTCGGCGCCAAACTCGACCGCATCGATTTTCCGTTCAGCTCGTGGCGCATCGTGTATATCTGGGTGGCCGTTCCGCTGACCGTGCTGGCGGTGGCCGGTATCGCCAACGCGATTAACATCATCGACGGATTTAATGGTCTGGCCAGCGTGGTAACCATCTGTATGCTTATCTCGCTCGGTTATGTGGCGTGGCAGGTGGGCGATGTGTTCGTGCTGGTGGCGGCGCTGATGGTGGCGGGCGCCACGGCCGGCTTCCTGATCTGGAATTACCCGGTCGGCCTGATATTCCTGGGCGACGGCGGGGCGTATTTTATCGGCTTCATGCTGGGCGAGCTGGCGCTGCTGCTGGTAATGCGCAACCCCGACGTGTCGACCTGGTATGCGGCTTTGCTGTTGATATATCCGGCCTTCGAAACGATTTTCTCGGCCTATCGCCGCATGTTCTTGCGCGGAAAATCACCGGCTATGCCGGACGGGATACACCTGCACAGCCTGATTTTCCGGCGCATTGTGCAATGGGCGGTGGGCCGCAAAGAAGCGCGCGCCCTGATGCGCCGCAATTCGCTAACATCACCGTACCTGTGGATGTTTTCCCTGATGGCGGTAATCCCGGCCACGGTGTTCTGGAAAGATACCGGAGTATTGATTTTCTTCTGCTTATTGTTCGTCGTCAGTTATGTGTGGCTGTATGCGCGTATTGTTCGATTTAAGTCACCCCGGTGGCTCATTCTTCGCAAGAAGGACTAGCATTAATGCGCGGATGTAGTATATTGCGACAATTGGTGAGATTTCACTTAATCTGTTTCAACCCACTTTGAAGGAACGATGATGGATCTGTCAAATATGTCGATCGGTGATCTGCGCAACCTGCAGGATCAAATCAAGCAAGAAATGAAGAAGCGCGAGCACCAGGAAGTCGCCAAAGCCCGCGAACAGATCCTGGCAATTGCCCAGAGCGTTGGCGTGCCATTAAAGGACCTGATCGGTACCGGTATCCGCGCCAAGACCGGCAGCGTCGCCGTGCGTTATCGTCATCCGGACAATGCAGCCCAACAATGGACCGGCCGTGGCCGTCAGCCGAAATGGGTCAAGGAATGGGTCGAAGGCGGCAAGGATATCGACAAGCTGCGCGTGTAATCGATTTTCATGTAGCGGCAGGATCGGCGGGCAATTCCCAAAGGCCCCGCTTGCCGCTACAATATCAGGCATTCCCGGTCTTTTTCTTTAATCGCTGTCCCCCATCATCATCCCGACGCACTGTTTGCAAGCCAGGTTGACGCCGTTTTTCGCATGGCGCACGCCAGCATCCTGCCGCGCCGCGACTTACCTGAGGTTTCTACTCCATGCTTCCACTTTCCAAGACGATCTTCAAAGCCTACGACATTCGCGGTGTGATCGGCAGCACGCTCGACGCCGGCATCGCGCACCAGATCGGCCAGGCCTTCGGCGCCGCCGCGCTGGCCAAGGGCGAACGCAGCGTCGTGATCGGCCGCGATGGCCGCTTGTCGGGCCCGGAACTGACGGCGGCGCTGGCGCAAGGCTTGCAGGCTGCCGGCGTCGATGTGATCGACCTGGGCGTGGTGGCCACCCCGATGGTCTACTTCGGCACCAATGTGCTGGGCGCGGCCTCGGGCATCATGGTCACGGGCAGCCACAATCCGCCCAACTACAACGGTTTTAAGATGGTGCTGGCCGGGGAAGCGATCCACGGCGAGACCATTCAGGCGCTGTATCGCAGCATCGCCGCGCACGACGGCAGCGTCGCCGCCATTGCGGGCGCCTACAGCACCCACGACATCCGCGCCGCTTACCTCGAGCGCATCATCGGCGACGTCAAGCTGGCGCGCCCGATGAAGATCGCGGTCGACTGCGGCAACGGCGTGGCCGGCGCCTTTGCCGGCGACCTGTATCGCGGCATGGGTTGCGAAGTGATCGAATTGTTCTGCGAAGTCGACGGCACTTTTCCGAACCACCATCCCGATCCGGCCCATCCTGAAAACCTGCAAGACCTGATCCGCTGCCTGCAAGAGACCGACGCCGAAATCGGCATCGCCTTCGATGGCGACGGCGACCGCCTGGGCGTGGTCACCAAGGATGGCCAGATCATTTATCCGGACCGCCAGATGATGCTGTTCGCGGCCGATGTCCTGTCGCGCAATCCGGGCGCGGAGATTTTGTACGACGTCAAATGCACGCGCCACCTGGCGCCGTGGATTGCCAAGCATGGCGGGCGTCCGCTGATGTGGAAAACCGGCCACTCGCTGGTCAAGGCCAAGCTGCGCGAAACGGGCGCCCCGCTGGGCGGCGAAATGAGCGGCCATATCTTCTTCAAGGACCGCTGGTACGGTTTCGACGACGGCCTGTATTCCGGCGCGCGCCTGCTCGAACTGCTGACCAGGGAAGCCGATCCGTCGGCCATGATGAACGCGCTGCCGCAGTCCGACAGCACGCCCGAACTGCACCTGCACCTGGCCGAAGGCGAGAACGTGGCCCTGATCGAGCGCCTGCGCAATGAAGCGACCTTCCCCGGCTCGGAGCGCATCATCGACATCGACGGCCTGCGCGTCGAGTATGCAGACGGCTTTGGCCTGGCGCGTTCGTCCAATACCACGCCGGTGGTGGTGATGCGCTTCGAAGCGGAAACGCCGGAAGCGCTGCGCCGCATCCAGGGCGAATTCCGGCGCATGATCGTGGCCGTGCGCCCCGACGCCGAACTGCCGTTCTGAGCGCGAGCCCCGCTTGGCGCGCCTGAACATCCTGCTGGTGCGCGTGTCGTCCCTGGGCGACGTGCTGCACAACCTGCCGATGGTGGCCGACATCTTGCGCCACCATCCCGACGCCAATATCGACTGGGTGGTGGAGGAGGGCTATGTCAGCCTGGTGCGCCTGAACCCGCGCGTGCGCCGCATCATCCCGTTCGCCTTGCGGCGCTGGCGCAAGAGCCTGGGCAAGAAGGAAACCCGCGCCGAGATCCGCGGCTTCTTCAAGGCCGTGCGCGAGGAAGAATACGACTATGTGTTCGATACCCAGGGCCTGCTCAAGACCGGCATCATCATGGGCGCCGCGCGCATCAAGAAGGGCGGGCGCAAAGTGGGCCTGGCCAACGGCAGCGAAGGCTCCGGCTATGAAGGCGTCTCGCGCATCTTCCATACCCAAAGCATTCCTACCAACCCGCGCACGCACGCGGTGGCGCGCGGGCGCCTGGTGGCTGGCGCGGCACTTGGCTACGCGCTCGATACCCAGCCCGACTTCGGCCTGCCAGGGCTTGAGCACGCCAACCGCCCGGCGTGGATGCCGGCCGGGGATTATGCGGTGTTCTTCCACGGGACCGCGCGCAACGCCAAGAAATGGGCGCTTGATAACTGGATCGCCACCGGGCGCGCGCTGGCGCCCATGCCGGTGCTGCTGGCCTGGGGCTCGCCCCTTGAGAAAGCCGAAGCCGACACGCTCGCCGCCAGTCTCCCGAACGCCACCGTGCTGCCCAGACTGTCGATGGATGAAGCGGTGAGCCTGGCGCGCAACGCGGCGCTGGCGATCGGCGTCGATACCGGCCTGACCCACATCGCCGCCGCCTTCATGCGTCCCGTGATCGAAATTTACTGCGACTCGCCCAAGTGGAAGACCGAAGGCAACTGGTCGGAGCAGATCATCAACCTGGGCGACAAGGGCGCGCCGCCCTCCGTGGCCGAGGTCCTGGCGGCCGTCAAGCAATTGCGGGGCATGGCCTGATGCGCACCTTCTACAGCGTGATGTGGTACCTTGCCCTCCCGCTGGTGCTGCTGCGCCTGTGGTGGCGCGGCATGAAGGAGCCGGGCTATCGCCAGCACTGGCGCGAACGGCTCGGTTTCTACCGCGAGCGCGCGCCGGGCTGGCACACGATCTGGGTACATGCGGTGTCGGTCGGCGAAACGCGCGCCGCCGAACCGCTGATCGACGCGCTGGTCGAGGCCTATCCCGACAGCCGCATCCTGCTCACCCACATGACCCCCACCGGGCGCGCCACCGGCAAAGCGCTGTTCGCCAAGCATGGCGAGCGCCTGATCCAGGCCTATCTTCCGTACGACACCGTGGCCATGGTGAACCGCTTCATTCGCCAGTTCACGCCGCGCATCTGCATCCTGATGGAGACCGAAGTCTGGCCCAACCTGATCGCCGCCTGCGGCGAGCGCATTCCGGTCGCGCTGGTCAATGCGCGCCTGTCGGAACGCTCGCTCAGGCGCGGCCAGCGCTTCGGTAAGCTCATGACCGAGGCCGGTCGCGGCATCGCCCTGGTGGGCGCCCAGACCGAGGCTGACGCGGCGCGCCTGCGTTCTTTCGGCGCGCCCAAGGTGGAAGTCACGGGCAGCATCAAGTTCGACGTGCTGGTGCCCGCTGCGGCCTTGGCGACCGGCGCCTGGCTGCGTACGCACATCGGCGCGCGCCCGGTGCTGCTGTGCGCCAGCACGCGCGATGGCGAGGAGGCGCTGATCCTGGACGCCTTCAAGGCGATGGCGTGGCCGCATGGCGCCCCGCTGCTCATGATCGTGCCGCGCCACCCGCAGCGTTTCGACGATGTGGCCGCGCTGGTCAAGGAACGCGGCTTTTCGCTGCGGCGCCGCTCAGGCATCGCGCAGCACGGCGTCGACGCTCAGGTACTGCTGGGCGACTCGATGGGCGAAATGTTCGCCTACTACGCCGCGTGCGACCTCGCTTTTGTGGGCGGCAGCCTGCTGCCGCTGGGCGGCCAGAACCTGATCGAGCCGTGCGCGCTGGGTAAACCGGTGCTGGTCGGCCCGCACACCTTCAATTTTGCGCTGGCCACCGACGACGCCATCGCCGCCGGCGGCGCGATCCGCGTACCCGACGCCACCGCACTGCTGAGCGAAGCGGCGCGCCTGCTGAGCGACACCGACGCCCGCGCCGTCATGGGTGCGCAGGCGGCCGCGTACGCGCAACGCCATCGCGGCGCGACCGCGCGCACAGTTGGTTTATTACGACGACTGATTTATTAGGCTTTGGTAACATGTCCCCACAATAAATAATAACTGGGGAAGCACATGTGGTTCAGTCATCCAAAGCAGGTGGGCAGCCGCAAGCCGGTCGCCATGCTGGTTCAACGCCAGCGCCTCGAGCCGGCCAACGGCATTACCGTCGATAAGCCGCTGATGTCGCTGCCGGTCCTCGGCCCCGGCCTGGTGGCGGCGAGCGCGCCCGAAACGGTGCAGTTTTCAGTGCGCTATGCGCTGCCGGAATATGTCAGCTTCATGTGGCAGCACGCCGGATATATCATCCGCCGCCGCCGCATCGGTACCCTGGCCAGCTATTGGATGCAAATCAAAAGTACCTCGTCAGCGGCCCTGCATTTCGTCGCGCAGGGGCGCTCGCGCAATACCTATGAATTCACGATCGATACGCACGGCATCGTGCGCGCCAGCCGCAGCGGCGTGACCCTGGTGCCGTGGGGCGATGTCTGTTCGATCCGGCGCTATTCGCGCGGCTTCATGATGGTACTCAAACGCGGCACCCTGCCGATTCCGTTTCGTTGCCTGAACCAGGCGCAGGGCGAGAGCATGGCGCGCTTCGGCGAATCGGTGCGGGCATTGACGCGGCTCTGAGCCGGCAGGCTGCCCGGTTCAGGCGCTGAACACCACCGGCATCTCCTGCGAGCGCTGGCGCAGCGCCAGCCTGGCGCCGTCATAGTCGGGATACACCGATTCCACCTTGGCCCAGAAGCGCGCGCTGTGGTTCATCTCGAGCAGGTGCGCCAGTTCGTGCGCCACCACGTAGTCGAGCAGCGGCAGCGCGTAGTGGACCAGGCGCCAGTTCAGGCGGATGCGCCCATCGACCGTGCATGAACCCCAGCGCGTGCCCGCCGACGAGAGCGTGAGCGAGGCATGCCGCACCCCCAGTTTTTCGGCATACAGGTCGAGCCGTTCGGCGAACAGGCGCTTCGCTTCCGCCTGGAACCAGATTTTCACCCGCTCCTGCAACTGCCATTCGGCCAGTCCCGCCACCACGCCCACGGTCAGCACGCGCGCCTGCTCATCGAACTCGCAGCGGCTGCGCGGCGCGTCGACCAGGCGCAGGGTGATGTTCGCGCCCAGGTAGGGCAGCTGGGCGCCGTCGACCCACACCACCGGCGCGCGTTCCTGGCGCGTGGCGCGCCGTTCGCCGCGTTCGCGCAGCTTGGTGAGGATCCAGCGCTGCTTGGCGCGGATGGCGTTGTCGATGTCGGCCAGGGCGACGCGCTTGGGGGCCGTGACGCGCAGGCCCTGGTCGTCGATCATGAAGCCGATCGAACGCCTGCTCGAGCGGCGCAGTTCGAATTCGAGGCTATGGGGACCGAGCTGAATGCGCCGCAGCGGCGGCGCGTCCGGTGCGCGCACCGGCGTGGGGAAAACGACTTTGGGCGGCGCCGGCGGCGCCTTGAACAGCGGCTGCGGCGCGCTGGACTGCTTCGCGGCCGGTTCGAGCGCCGCAAAAAAATCCTGGGCAAACAGTTCGAGCTGGTCGCCGTCGATCTTGGGCGAGGACTCGTTCTTTTGCGGCGCCGATGACTGGATCAGGGCGCCGACTCCGCTCAGCCAGCGTTGTAGGCGTGGGGCGAAATGACGCGCATTTCGGATTCTATCCAATTTTCTACCTCTTGCATCAAGCTGTCGGGAGTGTGTCCATCGGGAGAAATCGGTTTGCCGACCGACACCGTGATCACACCGGGGCGTTTCAGAAAAGAGTTCTTGGGCCAGCATTCACCTGAATTATGCGCGATCGGCACCACCACCGCATTCGTTTCAATCGCCAGGCGCGTACCGCCGCTTTTGTATTTACCTGCTTGTCCGACCGGGATGCGGGTCCCTTCAGGGAACATGATAATCCATTGACCGGTGGCCAGGCGTCGTTTGCCATGCGCGACGACGTGCTTGAAGGCGTTCTTGCCCTGTTTGCGGTCGATCGGAATCATGCGCAGCAGCGCCATGGCCCAGCCGAAGAAAGGGATATACAAAATCTCCTTCTTGAAGACGAACACCAAAGGGCGGGTCAGGTTCGGCAGCAGGAAAATCGTCTCCCACGCCGACTGGTGTTTCGACAGCACGATGGCCGGTGCGTCGGGCAGGTTGTCGTAGCCCTTGAATTCGTAGCGGATGCCGCAAATGACCTTGGCGCACCAGATCACGAACACGTTCCAGCGCGAGGTGACCCAGAAGCGCTGGTTGTACGGCAGCGGCGCGGCCAGGAAGCACACGCAGGCCCACACAATGGTGGCTACGACCATGATCACGGTAAACAACAGGGAACGCAGGAACAGGAAGGTATGACGCAAAGAAGTCTCCGGGGATGCGTGAGGGGTGGTGTCAGCTTGCGCCATGACCGGCTGGCGCGGCCGGGGCATTGACCTTGAGCAGCGCGCTGACCATCGTCGCCAGGTCGGGGAAGACCTGGGTGCCGGGAGGCAGGCCGCCGGTCTCGCGGGTCTTTTCGCCTTTGCCGGTCAGGACCAGGTAGGGCGTGCAGCCGCTGATGAAGCCGGCCTGCAGGTCGCGCAGCGAGTCGCCCACGGTCGGCACGCCTTTCAGGCTGACCTTGAAGCGCTTGGAGATTTCTTCGAACATGCCCGACTTGGGCTTGCGGCAGTCGCAGTTGTCGATGGCCGCGTGCGGGCAGAAGAAGATGGCGTCGATGTCCGCGCCGACCTGCTGCGCGCTGGCGTGCATCTTCTGGTGGATGGCATTCAAAATCGCCATGTCGAACAGTTCGCGCGCAATGCCCGACTGGTTCGACGCGATGACCACCCGATAACCCGCCTGGTTCAGGCGGGCGATCGCTTCGAGCGAGCCGGGGATCGGAATCCATTCGGCCGGCGACTTGATAAACGCCGGCGAATCGTGGTTGATGACGCCGTCCCGGTCGAGGATGATCATCTTCATGCGCTTCTCCTAGGCCGCCAGCTTGGAAATGTCGGCCACGCGGTTCATCATGCCGTGCAGGACCGACAGCAGCGCCAGGCGGTTGTTGCGCAGCGCCAGGTCTTCGTCCATCACCATCACGTCATCGAAGAACCTGGCGACGTCGTCGCGCAGCTGGGCCAGTGTTTTGAGCGTGCCGGCAAAGTCGCGCGCCGCAAAGGCCGCGTCGATCTCCGGGCGCACGCGCGCAATCGCCGCGAACAGGGTGCGTTCGGCGTCTTCCTTGAGCAGCGCTTCGGAAGGTTCGTCGGCCACGGCGCCGTTTTTCTTGAGGATGTTGGTGATGCGCTTGTTCGCTTCGGCCAGGGTAACGCTTTCCGGCAGGGCGGCAAAGGCTTGCACCGCTTCCAGGCGTGCGACGATGTCGTGCAGGCGATCGACGTGCGAGGTGAGCACCGCTTCGACTTCGTTGGCGGAGAAGCCGCGCTCGCGCAGCACGCCGCGCAGGCGCTCGAACATGAAGGCGCGCACGTCCAGCACCGGATCGGTGAAGTTGGCGACACCCTCGAAACGCGCGTTGGCGAATCCGAGCAACTCGATGATCGACACGTCCATGCGTTTTTCGACCAGCATGCGCAGCACGCCCAGCGCGTGGCGGCGCAGTGCGAACGGATCTTTTTCGCCGGTTGGCTGCAGGCCGATGCCCCAGATGCCGACCAGGGTTTCGAGCTTGTCGGCCAGGGCCACGGCGGTGCCGGTGTCGGTCGATGGCAGGCTGTCGCCGGCAAAGCGCGGCTGATAGTGCTCGGTCGCGGTCAAGGCCACTTCTTCCGGCTCGCCGTCGTGACGCGCGTAGTAGGTGCCCATGATGCCTTGCAGCTCGGGGAATTCGCCCACCATGTCGGTCAGCAGGTCGGCCTTGGACAGTTGCGCCCCGCGCGCGGCCAGTTGTTCGTCGTAGCCCATGGTGCGGGCGATGTCGGTGGCAATGGCCACCACGCGCTGCGAACGCGCGGCCTGGGTGCCCAGCTTGTTGTGGTAGACCACATTGGCCAGCAGCGGCAGGCGCGATTCGAGCGTTTTCTTCTTGTCCTGCTCGAAGAAGAACTTGGCGTCGGACAGGCGCGGACGCACCACGCGCTCGTTGCCGCCGATGATGTGCTGCGGGTCGTCGGTTGCAATGTTCGAGACGATCAGGAAGCGCGAACGCAGCTTGCCGGCGGCATCGGTCAGCGCAAAATACTTCTGGTTGGTCTGCATGGTGAGGATCAGGCATTCCTGCGGCACGGCCAGGAATTCTTCTTCGAAGCGGCACTCGTAGACCACCGGCCACTCGACCAGCGCCGACACTTCGTCCAGCAGCGACTCGGGCATCAGCACCTGGTCGGCGCCGGCCGCTTGCAGCAGGGCGGCGCGGATTTTTTCCTTGCGCGCCTCGACATTGGCGATCACCTTGCCGCCCTCCTCGAGCGTGGCCGCGTACTGGTCCGCGTGCGCGATCGTCAAGGGCGCGCCATCGGTCAGGAAGCGGTGGCCGAGGGTCTGCTGGCCGGCGGCCAGGCCCAGCAGGGTCAAGGGTACGACCTCGGCGCCATGCAGCGCGACCAGCTTGTGGGCCGGGCGCACGAACTGCACGGTGGCGCCGTCCGGACGCTGGTAGCTCATGAGTTTTGGAATCGGGAGCTTCGCGGCGGATTCTTCCAACGCGGCTTGCAGGCCAAGGTAAAGCTGGCTGCCTGGTACGCTACGGGTATAGAACAGGCTGTCGGCCTTGCCATCGAGCTCGCGTTGAAGCTCGTCGATATGCAAATCGGGCACGCCCATTGCAGCCAGTTTTTTCTTCATCGGAGCGGTGTAGTTGCCGTCGGCGTCCAACGCGACGCTGACCGGCAAGACTTTTTCGCGCACCGATTTATCGGGCGAGATGGCGCGCACGCCGGTGATCGAGACGGCCAGCCGGCGCGGCGAGGCGTAGCTGGTCGCCACGCTGTCGTCGCCGAGGAAGTCGCGCGATGTGAGTCCGTTCACAATGCCGGCGGCGAAAGCGGCGCCCAGTTTGGCCAGCGCTTTCGGCGGCAGTTCTTCGGTCAGCAGTTCGACGAGTAGGGTTTGAGTCATCATTCTGTTTTTATCTTTCAGGCGGCGAGCGGCGCTTTGGGAGCCATCGGGAATCCCAGCTTTTCGCGCGAGTCGTAATAGGCTTGGGCGACCAGGCGCGACAAGGTGCGCACGCGCCCGATGTAGGCGGCGCGTTCGGTGACCGAAATGGCGCCACGGGCGTCGAGCATGTTGAAGCTGTGCGACGCCTTCATGATCTGTTCGTAGGCCGGCAGGGTCAGTTCGAGTCCGATCAGGCGCTTGGCTTCCGATTCGTGGTTGGCGAACTGGGTAAACAGCAGGTCGGTGTTGGCGTGTTCGAAGTTATAGGTCGATTGCTCGACTTCGTTCTGATGGAACACGTCGCCGTAGCTGAGCGACTTCCTTGTCCCGTTTTCTTCCCATTCGGTCCAGACCAGGTCGTACACATTCTCGACGCCCTGCAAGTACATGGCCAGGCGTTCGATGCCGTAGGTAATTTCGCCGAGCACCGGCTTGCAGTCGAGGCCGCCCACTTGCTGGAAATAGGTGAATTGCGTTACTTCCATGCCGTTCAGCCAGACTTCCCAGCCAAGGCCCCAGGCGCCCAGTGTCGGGCTTTCCCAGTCGTCTTCGACGAAGCGCACATCGTTTTTTTGCAGGTCCAGGCCGAGCGCCTTGAGCGAACCGAGGTACAGGTCGAGGATGTTTTCCGGCGCCGGCTTCAGGACCACCTGATACTGATAGTAGTGCTGCATGCGGTTCGGGTTGTCGCCGTAACGGCCATCTTTCGGGCGGCGCGAAGGCTGCACGTAGGCGGCGCGCCAGGGTTCCGGTCCGATTGCGCGCAGGAAGGTGCCTGTGTGAAAGGTGCCCGCGCCGACTTCCATATCGTATGGCTGGAGCAAGGCGCAGCCCTGCTTGTCCCAGTAGGTTTGCAAGGTCAGGATAATTTGTTGAAATGTGAGCATCTTGGTGGCTGTCGCGCGGCTGACGGCGCGAACGAATGAGTTTGCTAAAACGACCAATTTTAGCGGGTTTTAGCGGGACGCTGGGGGGCAAGTGATTGACAACGTCATGTTTGCTGCGTTTTTGCAAAGTTACGGCCCGAGAAGCAGGCGACGCCGAACGCCAGCGCTGCCAGTGCCAGGAACAGATAATTGCCCATGCGGATGAACGGCGTCATGCCGCCCATGCCCTGCACCTGGGCCGCCAGCACGCCCTTGCTGTACATCGGCAGGGAATGGACGATCTTGCCGCGCCCGTCGATCACGACCGTCGCGCCGGTGTTGGTGGCGCGCAGCATCGGCCGCCCGGTCTCTAACGAGCGCATTTGCGACATCTGCACATGCTGGGGAATCGCCACCGATTCGCCGAACCAGGCCAGGTTCGACACGTTCAGCAGCATCGTGGCGGGACGCGGCATGGTGCGCAGTTGCAGGGCGATTTCTTCGCCGAACACGTCTTCGTAGCAGACATTCGGCAGCACCAGCTGGTCCTTGACGGCAAACGCCGGCTGGACTTCGGCGCCGCGGCTCATGTCGCCCAGGGGAATGCGCATCATGTCGACGAACCAGCGGAAGCCCGCCGGGACGAACTCGCCGAACGGCACCAGGTGGTGCTTGTCGTAGCGGTAATCCTGGCCGGACGGGTTGATGCCGATCACGCTGTTGGCATAGCTGCCGGGTCCGTCGGACATGGGAATGCCGGACAGAATGTGGCTGCCGGTGGCGGCGGCATAGTTCTTGAGCGACGGCAAATAATCGGGCGGCAGGTACTGGGGCAGGCTGGCGATCGCCGTCTCCGGCAGGGCGATCAGGTCGGCCGGCTGGGCGGTGATCATGCCGCGATACATCTCCAGCGCACGCAGTACATGGTCAGGATCGAATTTTTTCTGTTGCTCGACGTTGCCCTGCAACAGGCGCACGCTGATCGGCTTGCCTTGCGGTGCGGTCCAGGCCACGAAGGTGAGCGCGTAGCCGGCCGCCAGGATGGTGCCCAGCAATCCCATGCCCAGCCAGCGCGCGCGCTGGGTCAGCATGACGATGCAACTGGCGCACACGGCGGCAATCACGCCGATCCCGTATACGCCGACGATGGGGGCGTAGCCGCCCAGCGGGCTGGCGTTATGGGCGTAGCCGGTGGCCACCCAGGGGAAACCGGTGAGTATCCAGCCGCGCATCCAGTCCGACAGGCCCCACATCACGGGCAACACCAGCAGCAGGAAACTGGCGACCGGCAGCGACCAGCGACGCCGCAGCCAGGTGGAAAAGCCGCTGGCGAACGCCCCGAACAAGCCCATGTAGGCGCCCAGCAGGCACACCGCCGCCACCGCCATCGGTCCCGGAATGTTGCCGAAGCGATTCATGGTGATGTACAGCCAGTGCATGCCGGCAACCGACCAGCCGAAGCCGAAGGCCCAGCCGATCAGCGTGCTGCGGCGCACATTGGTATCCATGCCGAGCTGGTAGAACAGGAAGGCGAGCGCCAGGATTTGCAGCGGCCACCAGCCGACCGGCGCGAACGCCAGCACGCAGGACGCGCCCGCGAGGGCGGCGAACAGCATGGGCAACAGCGTGGTGCGGGGAGCGCGCAGCGCCGGATCGAGCGGAACGGTCGAGCGGCGCAACATCAATCGTGTTCGTCTTCGGGTAGCGGAAGTTTTTCCACCAACAAGACATGCACCTGGCGCGCGTCGGCACGCAGCACTTCGAAGCGCAGGTTGGCGACGTCGAAGGTGTCGCCCTTGTGCGGCATGCGCCCGAGGTGGCTGGCAACGAGCCCGCCGATGGTGTCGACGTCGTCTTCGGGCAGGTTGGTGCCGAGTTCTTCGTTGAACTGGCTGATCTCGGTCAAGGCCTTGATGCGCCAGCGCGGGCCGAGCTGGCCTTCCTTGATCGACAGGATGTTGTCTTCTTCTTCATCGAAATCGTATTCGTCCTCGATGTCGCCGACAATCTGCTCGAGCACGTCTTCAATCGTGATCAGGCCGGCAACGCCGCTGTATTCGTCGACGACGATGGCCATGTGATTGTGATTGGCGCGGAAATCGCGCAGCAGCACATTGAGGCGTTTCGATTCGGGAATGAAGATGGCGGGACGCAGCATCTCGCGCACGTCGAACGTTTCTTCGGCGTAGTAGCGTAGCAAGTCCTTGGCCAGCAGGATGCCGATCACCTTGTCGCGTTCGCCCTCGATGGCAGGGAAGCGCGAGTGGGCTGTTTCCAGCACTTGCGGCATCCATTCCTCGATCGGCTTGCTGATGTCGATGACGTCCATCTGCGAGCGCGGCACCATGATGTCGCGCGCGGACAGGTCCGAGACCTGGAACACCCCTTCGATCATGGACAGCGCATCGGCGTCGATCAGGTTGCGTTCATGGGCGTCGTGCAGCACTTCAAGCAGCTCGGCGCGGTTTTCGGGCTCGGGAGAGATCAGTGCGGTCAGGCGTTCAAACAGTGACCGGTGGGTCTTGGCGTCCGTTCGGACGTCATTAGGGTGCTCTGGCATAGTTGGCGTGAGCCGTTGTTGCGATAGGCGTAGGATACACCAAAAGCGCGGTTGCCTGTTTTTTAAGCGGAACCGGGGCCGGTTTATGGGACACGATGGCGCTGGCCCGGCCTTCTTCGCCTGCATCGGCCACCGTCGGCGCGCTTGGTGGACATCAACGGGCAGTTGCGGGGAAGACGCGCTGGCGGGCCATGCGCTCGCGCGGCTGCGGCAATAGCATGCACCTCTGGCCGGCGCCGCTTACGCCATCGCGCCCGACTTCCATGCGCTGACCAGTTCCGGCGGCCAGAAGGCGTGCGGCGCGATCATCAGGCACAGGGTGTCCGGGTGGGTCAAGACCGGGAACCAGGCACCGTGCAGCACGTCGGCCGGCATGTGCTTGCGGATCGCCAGGAAGGACGAGATCATCACGCGCCGGCGCGTGAGCATGTCCGGCACCGCCATGTCCTGCGGGCGTTGCTGTTCGCCGGCCAGGCAATGGGTGATGTGCTGCAGCGCGGCCGGCGCCTCCTTGCCCTTGTACGCGGACAGCTCTTGCGCGATGCGGTGCAGCGCTTGCGGGCGCGCTTCGAAATGGCGCTCAAGGCTGTACGCCAGCAGCGCCGGCATGTCGTGCGGACCCTGCGCGAACAGGGCCTTGTCGGCCTGGACCAGCGCGGCCCACACCACCATGCCTCTTTCGAGCAGCAGATGCTGGCGGCGGTAGATCTCGGCCAGGTTGTCGCCGCCCCGCCAGCCCGGGTTGTCGGCGCAGGTGGCGGCGTAGTCGGCCGGCGTGGCCGTGCGGCGCCACTTCATGACGGCGTTGCGGACCTGGTCGAGCGCCAGCGCCATCGCGGGGGCGGCCGGCCATTGTTCGATCTCGCCCGGCGCCAGCGGCCCGGCGCGCTCGTCGGCGGCCTGCGGCAGCAGCTTGCGCGCGTAGTCCTGCAGCGATTCGGCGCGCGCGTCGGCCAGCAGCGTGGCGACCGTGGCCAGCGGGTAGGTAGTGTGTTCCGCGCTGTCGAGAAAAGCCATGAAGCCGCGCGCGCGCGCACGCTGGCGCGCAAAGGCCGGATAGGCGCGCACCATGTCGTCGTAGTTCATCCATTGCCACTGGCTGCGGTCCGGCGTGTTGCCGCGCACGACTTCACCCAGATAGGCGCCGGCCGCGTCGATCACGCGCTCGAGTTCCGGCGCAGGCACGGCCGCGCCCTGCTGGCGCAGCTGCCCGAGCCAGGCGTCGAGATGGCGCAGCGAGGCCACGCTGTAATCGAGCTGTTCGCGCGCCAGTTGCGCGGCGAGCGGCAGGGCGGCGGCGTCGCCCCCGAGCAGCAGCGCGCACAGCTGCGGGATGCGGGCGGCGATATCGTCGGCGCGCGCGCAGGCGCTGGCGTCGCTCACGGCAAGCCGGGCGTACCAGTGCGCCACGCTGTCGCCGGCGCCGTTGACGATGTGGTCGAGCACTTGCAGGTGCGGATGGCAGATGCGCCCGCGATGGGTGCGCACCACCGCCAGGCGCTGTCCGGCGCGCGTAATGGCGCCCCACTGGCCGCCGATCTGGCTGGCGATGACGCAACCGAGGTAGTCGCCGGCGCGCAGCGCCCAACTGGCGGCGAGCGGGCTGCTGAAGGCGGCGTTGGCCGGCAGCTTGCTGCGTTCGAGCAGGTACCAGGCGTGCAGCTTGTCGAGCAGGGCCGACAGCGCATCGATGCTGGCGCCGCCGCCGTCGAGCGTGAGCTGGTATTTGGCGCGCACGAAGGCGACCAGCCTGGCCTGTTCGGCGCGGGCGCCGGCATCGGTCTGGCGCTCGCTGGCAAAGCCGGGGCGGTGCGTGGACAGGCCCGGGCCGGGGCTGATCATGGTGGCGCTGTGGGCCAGCGGCCCCAGTTGCGCCGACGCCAGGAACAGGCGCGCGCTGTCGTCGTGGTCGAAGCGGTAGAACGGCTGGTAGCCCGGATTGGCGCCAACGGCGGCGTCCACGCGCGCGGTCAGGTTGCGCAGCACGCGCAGGGTGGCGGCGTTGCAGGCTTCGGGGCGCAGCGCCAGCTCGATCGTCATTTCCTTGGCGCTGAAGTCGCCCTCGTCGAACAGTTGCAGGCCGTTGGCATAGGGCAGGCCGGGAGGCGCCACGTCCGGCAAGCGCGTTTCCAACTGGCCGGGCCAGAGCTGCTGGGCGCTGTCGACGCGGCGCACGCCGTTGGCGCAGGCGGCGATCATTGCCGGCGGCAGGGTGCAGTCGCCGTGCAGCGGGGTGTACACCATCTCGAGCGCGTCATCGAACACGGCGCAGCCCAACTCGCGCATGCACTCCCACACCAGTGCGCGCAGCGGCGCATCGAAGCGCGGGCGTTCGAAGCCGACGCACAGGGCACCGCCGGTGCGCGCGCCGATGATGGTGGCGCCAGCCGCCAGCTCGTTGGCGAAGGTGATTTCGGTGTCGTGCGCGCCGCGACCGGGTTTGCCGTGGCGCGCGAGGATGGAAAGCAGGACATCGAAAGGCATGACAGCGCTTTCGCCGTCGGCGAAGCGCTGCAGGTAAAGAAAAGTCGTCACGAAAATCCCGGAAAGGTGCAAAGGCACGTCAGCGCCGCCGTACATACGATTTATACAGTGCCGTATGGTACTTCAGAGCCCCGTTCCGGGTCCATCAAAGCGTTAGCATTGTGGAAAGAAAGTGACAGGTGCGCGCGTCGCCGGAGGTTTCAGGACGCGTACGGATCGGGGTAGCCGAGCGTGGCGAGGATGTCGCGTTCGAGCTGCTCCATCTCGTTCGCTTCGTCGTCGTCGTCATGGTCGTAGCCTTGCGCGTGCAGCACGCCATGCACGATCAGGTGTACGGCATGCTCCTCCACGGTCTTTTTCTGTTCCAGCGCTTCTTTTTCGAGCACGTCGGTGCACAGGATGATGTCGGCGCGGGTTGGCTCATCGTGTGCGAGGTCGTCGCCTTCGTTGTAGGCGAAGGTCAGCACATTGGTGGCGTAATCCTTGGCGCGGTAGTCGCGATTGAGCACCCGGCCTTCTTCGGCGTCGACGAAGCGGACGGTCAGTTCGGCCGGCGCCAGCAGCGCCGCCTGCACCCAGCGCCGCACTGACGGGCGCGTGATCGATTCCCGCAGGCGGGGGTCGGGATACTGGACCGACAGCGACAGCTTATTTTTTGCGGACATTTTTAGCGATAACAGGTTTTGGCAGGGCGGCCAGGTCGTCGACCGAGGCGGCCGATTCGTACGCATCGACGATGCGCGCCACCAGCGGATGGCGCACCACGTCGGCGCTGGAGAACTGGGTAAAGGCGATCCCGCGCACGTCTTTCAGCACATGCACGGCGTCGCTCAAGCCGCTCTTCTGGGTCTTGTGCAGGTCGACCTGGGTGACGTCGCCGGTGACCACGGCCTTGCTGCCGAAGCCGATCCGGGTCAGGAACATCTTCATCTGTTCGACCGTCGTGTTCTGCGCTTCGTCGAGAATCACAAACGCGTGATTGAGGGTGCGTCCGCGCATGTAGGCCAGCGGGGCGATCTCGATCACCTGTTTCTCGAACATTTTCTGGGTGCGGTCGAAACCGAGCAGGTCGTACAGCGCGTCGTACAAAGGGCGCAGGTACGGGTCGATCTTCTGGGTCAGGTCGCCCGGCAGGAAGCCCAGGCGCTCGCCCGCTTCCACCGCGGGACGGGTCAGGATGATGCGCTTGACGGCGTCGCGCTCGAGCGCGTCGACCGCGCAGGCCACCGCCAGGTAGGTCTTGCCGGTGCCGGCCGGACCGACGCCGAAGCTGATGTCGTGTTCGAGGATCGAGCGCAGGTACTGGATCTGGTGCGGGGTGCGTCCGCGCAGGTCGTGGCGGCGCGTTTTCAGCGTCGGGCTGTTGATCTCGATGTCGGGCAGCGCTTCGGTCGGCGTGCTGTCCGGGCTTTGCTGGCTGTGCAGGCCGGAGCGCTGTTCGACCAGCGCCAGTTGCACTTCCTCGATCGGAACGATCTTGTTGGCGACGGCGTAGAAACGCTCCAGGATCCGGACCGCGTGTTCGGCGTTATGGCCGCTGACGATGAATTTTTCGCCGCGCCGGAAAATGGTCACGTCGAGCGCCGACGAAATCTGGCGCAGGTTCTCGTCGAGCGGTCCGCACAGGTGGGCCAGCCGCGTGTTGTCGAGCGGCTCGGGAATGAAATAGTGGGGCTGGATAGGGGTCTTGGTTTTCAACTGGCGCAGGCTAAAGTGTCACCGCGCGCAACGAGTTCGCCGCGCAGGGTGTAGTTAAAACTCTCGGTGATGCGCACGTCGGCCATCTGGCCGATCAGCGCGCTCGCATTGATGCCGGGTTCGAAATTGACGACCCGGTTGTTTTCGGTGCGGCCCTGCAGTTCGGCGGCGTTCTTGACCGACGGCCCTTCGACCAGGATGCGCTGCACCGAGCCGACCATGGCGGCGCTGTACTTGCGCGTGTTGGCGTCGATCGCCGCCTGCAGCTGCTGCAGGCGCGCCAGCTTGACGTCGTGCGGCGTATCGTCGGCCAGGTTGGCGGCCGGGGTGCCGGGGCGCTTGCTGAAGATGAAGCTGTAGCTGGTGTCGAAACCGACATCAAGAATCAGTTTCATCATCGCGTCGAAGTCCGCTTGCGTCTCGCCCGGGAAGCCGACGATGAAGTCGGACGAAATCGACATGTTCGGGCGTACCGCGCGGATGCGCCGGATGATCGACTTGTATTCGAGGCCGGTGTAGCCGCGCTTCATGGCGGCCAGTACATTGTCGGCGCCATGCTGGGCCGGCAGGTACAGGTGGTCGACCAGTTGCGGGATCTTGGCATACGCGTCGATCAGGCGCTGGGTGAATTCTTTCGGATGGCTGGTGACGAAGCGGATCCGTTCGATGCCGGCAATAGCGGCCACGTATTCGAGCAGCAGGGCGAAATCGGCGACGTCGCCGCCTTCCATCACGCCACGAAAAGCGTTCACGTTCTGGCCGAGCAGGGTGATTTCCTTCACGCCCTGGGCGGCCAGGCCCGCCACTTCGGTCAGCACGTCCTCGAAGCGGCGCGAGACTTCCTCGCCGCGCGTGTACGGCACCACGCAGTAACTGCAGTATTTACTGCAGCCTTCCATGATCGACACAAAGGCCGAGGCGCCGTCCACCTTGGCCGGCGGCAGGTGGTCGAATTTTTCGATTTCGGGGAAGCTGATGTCGACCTGGGCGGCGCCGCTGGCGCGCCGTTCGCGCATCATCTGCGGCAGGCGGTGCAGGGTTTGCGGGCCGAACACCATGTCCACATACGGGGCGCGCTTGACGATGGCGGCGCCTTCTTGCGAGGCAACACAGCCGCCGACGCCGATCAGCAAGTCGGGACGCGCCAGTTTGAGCTCGCGCAGGCGGCCGAGGTCGGAAAAGACTTTTTCTTGCGCTTTTTCACGGACCGAGCAGGTGTTGAGCAAAATCACATCGGCATCTTCCGGCGTGTCGGTGCGAACCAGGCCGTCGGACGCGCCGAGCACGTCCGCCATTTTGTCCGAGTCGTACTCGTTCATTTGGCAACCGAAGGTTTTGATGAAGACTTTTTTCTGCATGGAATGATCAACGTGGCGCTGCAGCCTGGTTTCAGGCGGGGTTGCCAGTTTATCGTAAATCAGCGGGGGCGGCCATGTTCGCGAGGGCAAGCTCGGCACAGCCCGGAATTGCGCCTGTTCAACGGCCGGCTTAGCCGTCCGTCATTTTTCCATATCGTCTGGAAAAGTTTCGAGTGGAAATGTTTCACAATTGCCCGATGGGGTCTTGGCTATTTCTTCTTGTAAATCAAAGAGTTCCGAGGGAATTCTATGAACGGACTGAGCACAAGAAAAGTTCTTGCGTGCGCCACAATTTATCTCGCTGTGTTGAAATGACGATGTGACAAGCTTTCCGGCGGATAGCTTGATTTCAAACAATGTCACCTATGCACAGGTAAGTTGTACTTATGGCATATGAGTCTAATAATGTGTTTGGAGTTTCAAGTGCGTTGGAAGTGAGTAGCGCAGAGCGCATACGATCCGGGAACGTGCTTTTAAGCCAGTTATCAGATTTGTTCTGTTTAATCACGCTCAAGGGCGATTTTCCGGGAACTTATTGAGACACGTATGGGTCTCTAACATAGTTCGTAACGGCATTATTTCAACCACTCACCACGAGGTAAAATCATGGCACACCATGCTCTGGCATCACAGGAAAGTTATAACCCCAACCATCTGCTCGACATTTTGCTTGGCAAGATGCAACTGAAAAACGATGCGGCGCTGTCGCGCATGCTCGAAGTCGCGCCACCGGTCATCAGCAAGATCCGCCACCACCGCCTGCCGGTCGGCGCCTCGCTGCTGATCCGCATGCATGAAGTGACCGGCATGAGCATCCGCGACCTGCGCGACCTGATGGGCGACCGCCGCACCAAGTATCGCCTGTCCGATGCCCAAGGCCGCCCCAAAGCAAGCGAAGAAAAGCCGGCGGCACCGGACGCATCGACGTCCGGAAACTATGCGCACTAAGTCCTCCGGCATGGCGCTTCCACGGGAACGCCGACAAACCTACTGCGCGGCACAATGTTTGCCCTGCGATGCTCACCGTACAGTCGTACGGCTGCGCGTCTCGGACAACACTTGTGCCGCTCGCTACGGTTTTTCGGAATTCCCGGCTGTCATGCCAGCGGAACGGGGTGCCTGAGTCCGCCTCTGCATGCAGAGGCGGGTCGGTCAGCCCATCAGGATCATCGTGATTTCTTCGTACTGCAGTTCGGTTTCGCGGAACACTTGCAGGTAGCATTCTTCGTTCAGTCCCAGTGCGGTCCACGCCACCGGCGACACGGCCGGCACCAGATCGTCGCTTTCGCGCCCCAGGTCGAGCGCATGCACAATGGCGTTGGCCACATGCACGATAGTGGCCAGCAAGCCTGCGTCCGGCGCGCCCGGATCATGGTGGAAGGCGATCGTCATCTTCATCGTATCCGAAAAATTCCAGTGTTCGGCCAGCGCCACGCCGGCCTGCACATGGTCCACACCCATCACCGCCAGCTCGGCATCTTGCACATACGTATCGTTGGCCGCGCGGTATTCCAGCACTTGTTGATACAAATCAGGGTAGCTACTGACCAGCACCAGGCGCCCGATGTCGTGCAACAAGCCTGCCGTGAAGGCGTAATCCTGGTTGAAGCGCACCCTGCGCGCCAGCACCTTGGCGCAGCAGGCGCTGCCGATCGAGTGGCGCCAGAACGCCTTGTGGTCGAAGGCGGCGCAGCGGCCCTCGGCGAAACAGCCGGTCAGGGCCGAGGCCGTGATCAGGTTGCGCGTGGTCTGGAAGCCGAGGTAGGTGATCGCCTGCTGGATGGTGGTCACGCGCACCTGCAAGCCGTACAGCGAGGAATTGGCCAGGCGCAGGGTCTTGGCGGTGAGGGCCTGGTCGTGCGAGACTTTTTTGGCCAGCACCGTGATGTCGATGTCTTCCTGGTCGATGCTGGTGAGCAGTTCCATCACCACCGCCGGCAGCGAGGGCAGGTCGGCCAGGCGCTTGAGGACGTCGTCGAGCACAATGGCGCTCATAAGGCGGCCTCGCGCGCGGCGCGGTAGTCTTCTATATAGCGGCGCAAGGCGCTGGTGGCCCAGTCGTGCGGTTGGTCCGGCTTGTGCTTGCGAAACAGCAGCGCCAGGCGCTGCACGCTGGCGGCGTGGTCGGGCGCGCGAGTGGCGGCCGGCGCGGCGCCGCTGCGCAGCACGGGGACGGCGTCGATGCCGTGGCTGGGCAGCAAGGCAATGGTGCGGTCGGTCAGGATTGCTCCCTTGGGCAACAGGATCTGTCCCTGCCGGTCGAGCAGATCGTCGGACAAGACCATTCCCGGTGCCACCTCGGCCAGTGCCAGGTGCTGGTAAGCTGCGCTCATAGGCATCCTCCCTCGTAAGGCTACGATCTTACCATTGCTGTCCGGGCCTGTGCGCTATGTAAAAAGCTTTACTTTTTGCATACGCGTACACGGCAATTTCTTGCCAACGAGAAGGGCTTACCGTACATTCGGAGATGCATCGCGCACATGCTGTTTTTCGGGAGGAATCGGATGTTCGGTATTCAAAGCCGGCTGAAACTGCTGTTCGTGGTGATCGTCACCCTGGTGCTCACCATTTCCGGCAGCTACACCCAGTATTCGCTGGGCAAGGCCCTGGAGGAGAGCAACCAGCGCCTGCGCAAGGGCGTGATCACGCGTTTGCAGATCAGTTTGCCATCTGCCCTGTGGGACCTGGACAAGTCCAAGGTCGACAGCATCGTCGAGGCCGAGATGCTGCCGCCCGAAGTGGTGGCGATCCGCGTCTACGACAGCTCGGTCGGCCTGTTCGCCGGCAAGCTGCGCGCGCCTGACGGCAAGCTGGTCACGGTCGACGGCGCGCCCGAGCCGGGCGGCCAGGCGGTCGACGCCACGCTGGTGTTCCACGAAGGCGGCAGCGCCAGCGCCTCGATCAAGCCGGTCTCGGTGGGGCGGGTGGTGATCAATTTCAGCCGCGCCCAGATCGACAAGGCGCTCGCTTCCGAACTGATACGCAAGGTGATCGAAGTGCTGCTGCTCGACCTGATCCTGGTGGCGGCGCTGGCGCTGTCGCTGCGGGTGGTGTTCGAGCCGCTCAAGCAATTGCGCGACGGCTTGTTCGACCTGGCCACGCGCGGCAGCGACGAGGTGGAAGAGTTGCCCGAGAACCGGCGCGACGAGCTCGGCGAGGTGATCCGCGGCTTCAACCAGATCCAGCGCCGCCTGAAATCGACCATCGGGCGCATCCGCGAAGCCGAGGATGCGGCGCGCCGCTCGTCCCAGCAGACCGCCCAGGCGATGCACGACTTGCGCCAGACCCAGGAATCGCTGCTCCAGGCGGAACGGCTGGCCTCGCTCGGGAGCCTGGTGGCCGGGGTCGCGCACGAAATCAACACCCCGGTCGGGATCGCCCTGACCAGCGCCTCGGTGCTCAAGGCCGCCACCGACGAGCTGGAAATCGCCGTCAAGGGCGCCGGCCTGAAAAAGTCCGACATCCTGCGTTACGTGGAAACGGCCAGCGAAAGCGCGCGCCTGATCATGAACAACGCCTACCGCGCGGCGCACCTGATCCACAGCTTCAAGCAGATCGCGGTCGACCAGACCAGCGAGGCGCGCCGTCCCTTCGGCCTGCACGAATACATCGAAGAAATCGTCTCCAGCCTCCAGCCCAAGCTCAAGAAAACCCCGATCGCGCTGGTGCTGAACTGCCCGGACGACATCGTGCTCGACAGCTACCCCGGCGCGTTCGCCCAGGTCATCACCAACCTGACCCTCAATTGCGTGGAACACGCCTTCGAGGTCGATACCGCCGGCGAAATCATGATCAGCGCCCGCCTCGACGGCGAGGTGGTCGAACTGCACGTCAAGGATGACGGCAGGGGCATCGCCCCGGACGTGCTGGACCGCATCTTCGACCCGTTTTTCACCACCCGGCGCGGGCAGGGCGGTACCGGACTCGGCCTCAATATCGTGTACAACCTGATCGTCAAGCAATTCCTCGGCACCATCGCCGTGAGCAGCACCTTGGGCCAGGGCACCCATTTCACCTTGCGCATTCCCAGGGTGACGCCGGTCGATGGCGCGCCCGATGGCGCGGCATAGTCACCGTCCTTGCGTGTACCCAAGCGCAAGCGCTCGTTTTATTGTACGCTTGCCATTCTTTCGACGCGCCGCCGTCGCGCGCGCCGGTTTCCTCCGTACCCCTTTCATCCTCAAAGGACCATCATGAAACTGTACTTCAGTCCCGGTGCTTGTTCGCTTTCTCCCCACATCGTCCTGCTCGAAGCAGGCTTGGCATTTACCACCGAAGCGGTCGATCTGCGCAAGAAGATCACTGCCAGCGGAGCCGACTTCAGCGCCATCAATCCCAAGGGCTACGTGCCGGCGCTCGACACCGGGCACGGCATATTGCTGACCGAAGGTGTCGCCATCGTACAGTACCTGGCCGACCTGGCCCCCGAGAAAAAACTGGCGCCCGCCGCCGGCACCCCGGAACGCTATGCGCTGGCCGAGTGGCTCAACTTTATCGCCACCGAGCTGCACAAGAATTTCAGCCCGCTGTTCCGTCCCAACATCGGCGAAGAGCTGGTCAATTATGCGCACGGCAACCTGAGCACGCGCCTGGCCTATGTCGAACGCATGCTCGACGGACGCGACTACCTGACCGGCGCCCAGTTCACGGTGGCCGATGCGTATTTGTTTACGGTGCTGAACTGGGCTGGCGTGCTCAAGTTCGACCTGTCCGGCTTTCCTCGGGTGCAAGCGTTCCAGCGGCGCGTGAGCGAGCGGCCGATGGTGCAGCAGGCGCTGCGCGACGAAGGCTTGCTCAAGTAAGCGCCGGATGAACGGCGCATGCTGTATCGCCCTGTTGCGGGGCATTAACGTCGGGCGCGCCAAACGGGTCGCCATGGCCGACCTGCGCCAGCTCGTTAGCGAACTGGGCTGCACGGATGTCCGCACTCTGCTCAACAGTGGCAATGTGGTGTTCCATGCGCCACCCAAGTTGCGAGCGGGCATGGCCGCCCGCATCCAGGATGCGATGGTGGTCAGACTGGGTGTGGCGGCCAGGGTGATGGTGCTCGGCAGCGACGACCTGGACCGCATCGTCGCCGCCAACCCCTTGCTGGCGCTGGCCACCGATGGCGCACGCCTGCTGGTGTTCGTGTTCAGCGACCCGCAGGCGCCGGCCTTGCTGGCGCCGCTGGCCGCGGGCGACTGGGCGCCGGACATGCTGGCCGTGGGCGAGCACGCCGCCTATGTGTGGTGTCCGGACGGCGTACTGGAAAGTAAAGTGGCGGGCGCGATGGGCAAGCTGCTCGGCGACGGCCTGACCGCGCGCAACTGGAATACCGTGTGTAAATTGCAGGCGCTGTGCGCCGACGGGGCCAAGGCCTGACCCGCCTGGCATGCAGGATTGGGCAGGCAAAAAAAATCCCGCGCTCGGCGGGATTTTTTGATGCGATTCTTTGATTACTGGAATTTCTCGCCACTTTCGCGGCGTGCGCGGTAACCGATCAGCACCAGGCCCAGCAGCATCATGGCGAAGACTTCAGGCTCGGGCAATTCCGACATCTGCGGGGCTGGCATCGCAGCCATCTGCATGGCGTTCATCTGCGGATGGCTGTCCATGGTGGCGGCGCCCGCCTGCTGGTTGTCCAGTACCTCGATAGCGCCCGCTGGCGCGGCGGCCACCAGGGCGAGCATGAAAGCTGCTGCGACTGCGTATTTTTTCACGGTGTTTCCTCTTCTTTTTGGTTTCCGCAAGAGCATGATTACTCATGCTGCATTGCAACCAGATGAGCACTAAATGCGAATCACCCAGCCTTGTATTTAACCACGCTCACCACCGAATTCAAAGTCATTCCGCTCTAAACGTCGTTTTTTTGATGTTTTATTGATCAGAGGAATTAACATTTCTCGGTAAATGCTGCGCCGCATCAAAACGCAAGGAAACTGTCAAAAAGACACGATGCTTGCCACTCGTTACAGCTCGCTGTCGCGCGAGAGCAAGCCGTGGCAGTAGGCGGTATCGGACAGGTCGACCGCGCCGGTCAGATGGTCTTCGGCGGCGGGGGAACGGGCGCCGAACAGGCTGGCGACATAAGCGAAGAGGCGACGCATATCAAATGATCCATTCGTGGGTTTTAAGGATCATCTAATGATCGCGATTTACCATCAAGGGCTGATACGAAATGTTACGAACATACCGGGGTTACCCACGCGGACCTTGAGCTGGCGCAGGTCCCCCGCCAGACGCATTGTCGAGTTGATCAGAGGTGTTGCGTCGCAAAATTTTTTCAGCAGATCAAGGTATACCTGGCTTTTTTTTGGCGGTATAGTCTCCCTAATCCATTGCCTTCAAGCATCAAATTGATGGCAAAGGAGCATGCATGGGCCACATCGCCCGTCGTGCGGATGTACTGTCAGGCGACATCGATCGGCCACATGGTTTGCGGAAATTATCATGGTCACATATCGAACGTCGCTGTCACTGCCGCTCCCCGCCATTGCGCGGCAGAAGAACGATGTTTGCGTAGTAATTCCTTCCGCAGCAACCATTCATAGAGTAACCACATGCCCAATCTTGCCAAGCTCCAGCTCGCCCTCAAGAATGTCTACGTGCGCATCGGCGCCGGACTCCTGTTCGTCCTGCTCGTCGGTTTGGTCATCTACAACGCCGATGTGGTGCAGGACACCAGCCCGCTGGTCCATTCGCAGGATATTTCGCGCATCACCGCGCTGGCCTCGCAGAAGGACAAGCTGGAATACCTGATGGTGGCCAAGCCGCTGTCGGAGTCGCCGCGCTACATCTTCAAATTCAAGGATGCGCCCCAGCTGCACGTGATCAAGGTGCCGAGCACCTCGCATCTGAGCCTGGAGCGCGAAGTGCTGCTCAAGAACGCGATTCCGTACTCGATCGCCAAGGAAGACTACCTGGCCTCGCACAAGGCGGTGCTGCTGGACGAAGGCCAGAACGCCGCCAGCGCCGAAGCGGTGGCTTTCCTGAAGCATCACGCGCTCGATATTTTCCTGATCCTGCTCATTGTCTACGCGATCAAGTTCGGCATCCCCGGCATGGGCATGAGCGCCGCCGTCATCATGCCGGACAAGCTCAAAGGCAGCATGGATGACCTGATCGGCATGGACGACATCAAGCAGGAAGTGCTGCACCTGGAAGACATGATCCGCAACCGCAGCGAATACAAGTCGCACAA
Source organism: Massilia genomosp. 1 (assembly GCF_011682185.1). Lineage (NCBI taxonomy): Bacteria > Pseudomonadati > Pseudomonadota > Betaproteobacteria > Burkholderiales > Oxalobacteraceae > Massilia > Massilia genomosp. 1. The sequence continues at coordinate 49,248 of NZ_WHJF01000010.1, read as the reverse complement.
TATCGACAAGCCGTTCAACGTGATGCTGACCGGCCCGGCCGGCACCGGCAAGACCAAGCTGGTTGGCTACCTGGCCAAGAAACTCAATGTGCCGCTGATCCAGGCATCCGGCTCGGCGCTCGAATCGGGCTACGTGGGCGGCGGTTCCAAGGCTTTGAATGCCCTGTACCGCAAGGCTTGCGCACGCGGCAGCTGCATCATTTTCCTGGACGAAGCGCAAACCCTGTTCATGCCGCGCGGGCGCGGCGAGAAGAAGTGGGAAGACGACACCGCCAACACGCTTCTGGGCCTGCTGGACGGCGTCAAGAGCGACAAGGGCGCCGGCGTGATCTGGGTGGTGGCTTCGAACTTCGACGACGCGTCGGTCGAGATGGATGAAGCGATGCTGCGCCGTTTCTCGGTCAAGATCAACTTCCGCCTGCCGAACAAGGGCGAGCGCGGTGCGCTGCTCAAGAGCTTTTTGGGCCGCAAGAAAGAGGGCCTGGTCGACTGGAACGACCTCGATCTGGGCCAGGTCGCCGAAATGACCGCCAACCTCAGTCCCGCGCTGCTGGAAACCGTGGTCGAACGCGCCAGCATGATCTCGATCCAGGAAAAGGCGATCATCAACACCGATTTGATGTTCCGCGCGTTCGAGCGCGCCACCCTGGGCCTGACCGACCGCGCCACCACCGCCGAAAAGCACAAGCAGCGCGAACGGGTGGCGCTGCACGAACTGGGGCACTTCTTCATGCAGATCGACCCGTACCTGCGCCAGGGCCTGAGCCTGGCCGAGGTGAAGGAAAAATCGCACCTGCTCAAGATCAGTACCGAGTCGGTGTCCAAACTGGGCGCGCTGGGGTATGTGCTGCAATCGGGCGATGACGTGTCGCTGCGCACCCTGGAAGAACTGGAGCAGGACGTGATCCAGTTGTACGGCGGCGTGGCCGCCGAGGAGCTGTTTTACGGAGCGCGCGGGATTTCGGTGGGCAGCCAGAACGACATCGAGAAAGCGACCAAGATGCTCAATTTGATGGTCAATCGCCTGTCGATGTATTCGCACTCGAAGATCGATTACACGCAGTTGAAGAACGAAGGCAGCGGCGAGCACACGATCCGCCAGGTGGAAGAGAAGTCCGATGAGCTCTACACGTACACCCTGGGGGCGATCCGCGATTACAAGGCGGTGATCGAGTCGCTGAAAGACACTTTGCTGGACCAGTACGTGCTGTCGAAAGATGCCGTGTTCGCGCTGCTGGAAGAGCGCCGCGACCTGCTGGCGTTTCATGTGGCCGGCCCGCGCTTGGGCAATCTGAAGCTGTGTACCGAGGTGGCGGTTTAAGACCACCGGCCTCCAGACCGTCGTTCCCGCGAAGGCGGGAACCCAAGTCCTTAGCTTGGCCTGTGACTGCAGCACGAACTTGGGTTCCCGCCTTCGCGGGAACGACGGGGATGGTTGCTAATGCTCCCCACTACCCTGCTTGACCGCCGCCAGATCCACGCTGATCCGCTCCGCCATGCTGCGCGCCAGCTCCCTCTCCCCGACGAACACCTGGCTGCCAGTATCCTTGCGCAGCAACTCCGCTTCTTCCTCGTTATGCGTGCGCACCAGCGTACGGATCCCCGGATTGAGCGCGCGCGCCGTTTCGATCATGGCGCGCACATGGAAGGTATCGGGCGTGGCAATCACCAGCAAGGCCGCGCGCGCGATGTGCGCCTGGATCAGCACCGCCGGTTCCGCCGCGTTGCCCGCCACCGCCGCAATATCGCGGCGGCGCAGCTGGTCGACCAGCTCGCGGTTCTGCTCCGCCACCACGATATGCACGCCCTGCGCCATGAGCGCATCGGCGATCATCCGGCCAACCCGTCCGTAACCGACCAGCACGACCTGCCCGCTCAGGCGCTCCTGCGGCACCGACATCGGCAGCTCGGCCAGCGGATCGGTCGAGCGCTCCACCTTGCGCGCCGCGTCCGAGCGCGTGCGCAAGGCACGCTGCAGCGGCTCGATCGCCTTGAACAGCAGCGCATTGAGCGCGATCGAAATGATCGCCCCGGCCAGGATCAGGCTCTGGCCTTCTTTCGGCAGCAAGCCAAGCGACATGCCGAGCGCCGCCAGGATGAACGAAAATTCACCGATCTGCGCCAGGCTGGCCGACACCGTCAGCGCCGTATTGAGCCGATAGCGCAGCGCGATCACCAGCGCAAAGGCCACCAGCGACTTGCCGAACATGATCACGGCCACCACCGCCAGCACGCGCAGCGGGCTCTCGACCAGCACCATCGGATCGGCCAGCATGCCCACCGACACAAAAAACAGTACCGAAAACGCATCGCGCAGCGGCAGCGATTCTTCGGCCGCGCGGTGGCTCAGGGGCGACTCGCGCAGCACCATCCCGGCAAAGAACGCGCCCAGCGCGAACGACACGCCAAACAATTCCGACGAGCCGTAGGCAATGCCCACCGCGGTGGCGACCACGGCCAGCGTAAACAACTCGCGCGAACCGGTGCGCGCCACGCGCCACAAAAACCACGGGAACAGCTTGCGCCCGACCACCAGCATGAAGACGATAAAGGCGGCCACCTGGCCCAGGGTGAGCCCCAGGGTTGTCCAGATGTTCGCGCCGTCCCCGGCGGCGACGCCGTCCGGCCCTGTTCCGCCCAGCGCGCCGGCCAGCGCCGGCAGCATCACCAGCATCAGCACCGTCACCAGATCCTCCACCACCAGCCAGCCGACCGCGATGCGGCCGTTGATCGAGTCGAGTATGCCCAAGTCCTCCAGCGCCCGCAGCAGCACCACCGTGCTGGCCACCGACAGCGCCAGCCCGAACACCAGCCCCGCGCCCAGGCTCCAGCCCCAGAAATACGCCATGCCGATGCCCATGCCGGTGGCCGCGCCGATCTGCAGCACCGCGCCAGGCACGGCGATGCCGCGCACTTCCATCAGGTCGTCCAGCGAAAAGTGCAGGCCGACGCCGAACATCAGCAGCATCACGCCGATTTCGGCCAGTTGCCCGGCCAGCGCCACGTCGGCCACGAAGCCCGGCGTGGCCGGGCCGATCACGATCCCGGCGGCCAGGTAGCCGACCAGCGCCGGCAATTTGAAGCGCACGGCGATCATGCCGAATAGGAGGCCGAAGCCCAATGCGGCGGCGATGGTGGTAATCAGGCTGATGTTGTGGTGCATACGGACGCTCTCCTCGCGATGGGCGGAGCCCCCAGTATAGGTGAGACGGGCCTGTACGGACGCCTACGGAATGGTGGCCAGCGCCAGCAGCGCCTTGCGCAGCGAGGCGCGCACCGCCAGGAATTCGTCGCGCCGCCCGGCTTTATCGAGCCGGAACAGCATCAGGCCCTCGATCTGCGCCACCATCAGGATGGCGCGCTGGCGGTATTGCTCGTCGCCGATGGCGGGATTGAGGCCGCGAATGAGCTTGAAGATGGCCTTGCGCTCGCGCGCCATCATGGTATCCATCAGGTTCGAGGCGAAGGCGTTGCGCGAGGCCAGGGCCCAGATCTCGAAAAAGATCGCGTGCGTCACCGGGTCGGTGATCTCGTCCAAAAACATGTCGCAGGTCGACAAAAACTGGTCCAGGCGCGGCTCGCTCGTCATGGCCGCCGAAATCGAATCCATCTTCGACTGGAATACGTCCATCGTATAGAGCAGCAGCGCTTCGAGCAGCGCATCCTTGCTCTGGTAGTAGTGCTGCACGTTCGACAGGCTGATGCCCACGTCCGCCGCCACGCGCCGCATCGACAGCCCGGCGTAGCCTTCGGCCGCCAGCACGGTGCGCGCCGCGCGCAAAATGTCGTGGGCCCGCCCCAATCCTTTTTCGGTGGTGACGGAGGCTTTGTGTTTGAGGGCGCTGGCAAGGGTCGGGGACATGGGCGCGATTATCGCATGGCGCTATGCAAAGCAGGTCGGCTGACCTATAATCGGCGCACTAGGTCGAGCGACCTAGTTCATAAAAATATCCAGGAGACGCGCATGAGCCGCAAAGTTTTTGTCACTGGCGTGGGCATGATCCCCTTCGCCAAGCCGGGCGCCAGCGCGCCTTACGACCAGATGGGCGCGCTGGCCGCGCGCCAGGCGCTCGACGATGCGGGCGTGGCCTACGACGACATCGAGCAGGCCTACGCCGGCTACGTGTATGGCGACTCCACCAGCGGCCAGAAGGCGCTGTACCAGGTCGGCATGAGCGGCATCCCGATCGTCAACGTCAACAACAACTGTTCGACCGGCTCCACCGCCTTGTTCCTGGCGCGCCAGGCCATCGCCAGCGGCGCCGCCGAGTGCGTGCTGGTGCTCGGCTTCGAGCAAATGAGCCCGGGCGCGCTCGGCGCCGTGTTCGCCGACCGTCCCAGCCCGTTCGAGCCGTTCGACCGTGTCACCGATGAACTGGTCGGCATGCCCGAGCTTCCGCTGGCGCTGCGCTACTTCGGCGGCGCGGGCCTGGCCCACATGAAAAAATACGGCACCCCGTTCGACGCCTTTGCCAAGATCCGCGCCAAGGCCAGCCGCCACGCCGTGAACAATCCGCTGGCGCTGTTGCGCAAGGAGGTCACGCCCCAGGACGTGCTGGACGCACCCATGATCTGGCCCGGCGTGATGACGCGCCTGATGGCCTGCCCGCCGACCTGCGGCGCCGCCGCCGCCGTGCTGGTGTCGGAAGACTTCGCGAAAAAGCATGGCCTCAAGGCCGACGTGTACATCGCCGCGCAAGCCATGACCACCGACCGCGCCAGCACCTTTGAGTCGGGCGACATGATGCGCCTGGTCGGCTACGACATGAGCCGCGATGCCGCCGCCAAGGTGTACGCGCAGGCCGGCATCGGCCCCGACCAACTCGATGTCGTCGAACTGCACGACTGCTTCGCCCACAATGAGCTCATTTCCTACGAAGCCCTGGGCCTGTGCCCGGAGGGCGGCGCCGACAAATTCATCAACGATGGCGACAACACCTACGGCGGCAAGGTCGTCACCAATCCGTCCGGCGGCCTGCTCTCGAAAGGGCACCCGCTGGGCGCGACCGGCCTGGCCCAGTGCTTTGAGCTGACCCACCAGTTGCGCGGCAGCGCCGGGGCGCGCCAGGTCGCCGGCGCGCGCGTCGCGTTGCAGCACAACCTGGGCCTGGGCGGCGCCTGCGTGGTCACCATGTACCGGGCCGCATGATGGAGATGAACGTGTGCGGCGCCTCGCCCTGGATGAGCCCCGAACTGGAAGGCTTTCGCGATAGCGTGCGCCGCTTCGCGGCCAGCGAAGTCGCGCCGCACCAGCAGCGCTGGCGCGAGCAGCAGCACGTCGACCGTGAGCTGTGGCACAAGGGCGGCGCCATGGGCATCCTGTGCGCCGACATCCCCGAGCGGTACGGCGGCTCCGACGGCAGCTTTGCGCACCAGGCCATCGTGTTCGAAGAACTGGGCTATTGCGGCGACATGGCCTTCGGCATCCACGTGCATGCCATCGTCGCCCACTACCTGCTCAACCAGGGCACCGAAGCGCAAAAACGCAAGTACCTGCCCAAGCTGGCCAGCGGCGAGATGGTGGCGGCGATCGCCATGTCGGAGCCCGGCGCCGGCTCCGACCTGAAAGGCATCCGCACCACCGCCGTCAAAACGGCCGGCGGCTACAAGGTCAATGGCTCCAAGACCTTCATCTCGAACGGCTACCTGGCCGACCTGGTCGTGGTGGTGGTCAAGACCGATGCCGAAGCGGGCGCCAAGGGCGTCTCGCTGCTGTTGATGGAAACCAGGGACAACCCCGGCTTTCGCGTCGGCCGCATCCTGGAAAAAGTCGGGCAAAAGGGCCAGGATACCTGCGAACTGTTCTTCGATGACGCCCATGTGGCGCTCGACAACGTACTCGGAGGCGTGGAGGGCCAGGGCTTTGCCCAGCTGATGACCGAGCTGCCCTACGAGCGCACCATCCTGGGCGTGGCCGGCGTGGCCGCGATCGAACGCGCGCTGCGTTTGACGATCGACTACACGCGCGAACGGCGCGCCTTCGGCCAGGCCCTGATCGAGATGCAGAACACCCGCTTCGTGCTGGCCGAAATCAAGACCGAGGCCACGATTGCGCGTATCTTCATCGACCGCTGCATCGGTGAGACCATCAAGGGCAATATGGATACCGTGACCGCATCCATGGCCAAATACTGGATCTCGGACCTGCAATGCAAGGTCATCGACCAGTGCGTGCAGCTCTTTGGCGGCTACGGCTACATGCTCGAGTACCCGATCGCCCAGATGTACGTGGACGCGCGCGTGCAGCGCATCTACGGCGGCGCCAATGAGATCATGAAAGAAATCATCGCCCGTTCACTGTAGGAGAAGCGCATGGCAGGACCGCTGGCAGGAATCAAGGTGATCGAAATGGCCGGCCTCGGACCGTGTCCGTTCGCCGCCATGATGTTGGCCGACATGGGCGCGCAAGTGATCCGCATCGAGCGCAAGAGCGCGCCCGGCGCGGCCACGCCGTTTCCCATGCTGGGAACGAAATACGACGTGCTGGCGCGCGGAAGGCGCTCGCTGGCGCTGGACCTCAAGCAGACGGCCGCGCAAGCGGTTGCGCTGGACCTGATCGCCCAAGCCGACGCGGTGCTCGAAGGCTTTCGCCCCGGCGTGATGGAGCGGCTCGGGCTCGGGCCGGACGCGTGCCTGGCGCGTAACGCCGCGCTGGTGTACGGGCGCGTGACCGGCTGGGGCCAGAGCGGGCCGCTGGCGCAGGCGGCGGGGCACGACATCAACTACATCGCGCTCACCGGCATGCTGCACGCGATGGGCCGCGCCGCTGCGCCGCCGGCGCCGCCCCTGAACCTGGTGGGCGACTTTGGCGGGGGAGCGATGATGCTCGCCTTCGGCGTCGTCTGCGCGCTGCTGGAGGCGCGCGGCTCGGGCAAGGGCCAGGTGATCGACGCCGCCATGACCGATGGCGCGGCGCTCCTGGGCGCCATGATGTACGGCTTGCGCGCGCAGGGCGGCTGGAGCGGCGGGCGCGAAGCGAACCTGCTCGACGGCGGCGCCCATTTCTACGACACCTATGCCTGCGCCGACGGCAAATTTGTCTCGGTGGGCGCGATCGAACCGCAGTTCTACGCGCTGCTGCGCAAGCTCACCGGGGCCGAAGACCCGGCCTTCGACGCCCAGATGGAGCCGGCCGGCTGGCCTGAGCTGAGTGACAAACTGGCGGCCTTGTTTGCGCGGCGCACGCGCGATGAGTGGTGCGCGCTGCTGGAAGGGACCGACGCCTGCTTTGCGCCCGTGCTCGACCTGGACGAAGCGCCGCGTCACGCGCACAACGCCGCGCGCGCCACCTTCGTGGAGGTCGACGGCGTGATGCAGCCGGCGCCGGCGCCGCGCTTTTCGCGCACCGTGCCGGAACTGAGCGGCGCGCCGGCCTGGCCCGGCCAACATAGCGCGGCGGTGCTGAAAGACTGGGGCTGGGATGATGATGCGATTGCCGGCCTCGCGGCGCACGGAGTGATTTAGGCCGATGTTGCGCATGTGTGGCCCGATTAACCAGCGCTTGGGCCGATCAGGAGTAAGATCGTCACAGTCAAACACCATGCGGAGGCACTATGCAAGATACCCTGAGCGGCCCTGAGTCCTTCCCGGACGACGGCACGGCCGAAGCCGAGGCGATTCCGGGGCGCGACCTGTTCATCGTCGCCAAGTTCTTCACGCCGACCGAGGCGCACCTGGCGCGCAGCTTCCTGGTCGCTTCCGGCATTCCAGCGGTGGTGGCCGATGTCAATCACGCCCAGGCCGACCAGTTCCTGCTGCCGGCGATGGGCGGGGTGCGCGTGCTGGCGCCCGAAGAATACCTGGAACAGGCGCGGCAACTGCTGGCCGCGCGCGAGCACGGCGACTTTGCCTTGAGCGACGATGCCGATGTGGGCCAGCCCGAGTAAGCACGCGCCCTACCCGTCGATGGTCGAGGTCCATCCCGGCAGGGCGCCGATGCGCGCCGCCAGGAAGTCCATGAACAGGCGCGCGCGCGCCGGCTGGTAGCGGCGCGACGGATACACCAGCGCCACCTGCTGCGGCGTGCCGCTCCACGCGGGCAGCACGCGCACCAGCCGGCCCGCTTGCAGCATGTCATGCACCAGCCAGTGCGGACACAGGCCGATTCCGGCGCCTGCCAGCAGGCTGTCGCGAATGGCCAGCGCGTTATTGACCCGATAGCGCCCGCGCGTCGTCACCGTTACCGCTTCCACCCCGGGTTGCAGTGTCACTTCGTCGCCGTCCGCCAGCCAGGCAAAGCGAATGAAATCGTGCCGCGCCAGGTCGTCCGGCCGCTCAAGGCGGGCATGTGCCGCCAGGTAGGCCGGCGCCGCCACCAGCGAGCGCGGTGAGAGCGCAATCGAGCGTGCTACCGCAGCGGACCGCCCAGGCGCACCGCCACGTCCACGCCATCGCCGGCCAGGTCGACGAAGCGGTCATTCAAAACCAGCTCGATCCCGATGTCCGGATGCAGCGCCAGAAATTCCTGCGCCAGCGCGTTCAGGTGAAACTGGCCCAGCACCACCGGCGCGTGTACGCGCAGCAGGCCGGTTGCCTGGCGCGCGTGGCCGCGTACATCGGCCAGCGCATCCTCGTATTCGTCCAGCAGGCGGCGGGCGCGCTAAGCCGTGCGCCAGTGCGTGAACCGCTCGATTGCGGGCAGCGGCCAGTTCGATGCGGTGTTCGATGCCGATGCCGTGCTGCGCGACCCGGCGCGGCCGTCGCGCATGCAGGCCGATTACGACTCGGGCGACCATCTGCATCCGGGCGACGCCGGCTACCGCGCGCTGGCAAAGGCGCTCGACCTGGGCCAGCTGATGGGGAAAAAGCCGGTGCGGCACTGAACCAGATGGCGGCGGGCGACGTCCAAGGAGGTGAGATCACCTGCCAAGGAGTTGTCCATGAACGATTTTTTTGACGCACGCAACAAAAAGCTGATGCGCGACCTGCAAGCGGCCGCGCTCAATGTGCTCGACCATAACCAGACCGAAGCGCTGTGCATTCCCATCGACGGCACCGATCCGGTGCTGTACGTGTTCGTGGGCGACTCCGCCGCCCTGGCGCGGGTGTGCGCGATTATCGGCAGCGAGGGTAGGCCGATGAATTTTACCTAGCAAGCCACGCTGCCACGACGTAAAAAAACCCCTGAGCGTTTGAATTCTCAGGGGCTTTAAGGCAAATCGCTGTTTGCCGTGTTCGTGGTGGTGATAGGTGGACTTGAACCACCGACCCCAGCATTATGAATGCTGTGCTCTAACCAACTGAGCTATATCACCCGACAGACCAAGATTATAGAGATCTCATTTTTCCATGTCAAGGCTGTGCGATTATTTTTTCTGCCTGGCCACCATCAAGTCCAGCATCTGCCCGGCCGGGTTGTCACTCAGACAATCAATTACCACCCGTTCCGGCATGGAACGCAGCCAGGTCAGCTGGCGCTTGGCCAGCTGGCGGGTGGCGATGATGCCGGTTTCGCGCAGGGCGGCGCGATCGATCTTGCCATCGAGATAATCCCATGCCTGGCGATAACCCACGCAGCGCATCGACGGCAGGCCCGCATGCAGGTCGCCGCGCGCGCGCAAGGCCGCCACTTCGGCCACGATGCCCGCATCGTCGCGCGTACCCAGCATCTGGTCGAAGCGGGTCGCGATGCGTGCGTGCAGCACGCTGCGGTCCGATGGCTCCAGCCCGAACGACAGCAGATCGAAGGGCAGCGCGGTTTTTTCGCGTTTGGCCAGCAGCTCCGACATCGGCTTGCCCGAGAGGGCGATGATTTCGAGCGCGCGGTTGATGCGCTGGGCGTCGTTGGGCGCGAGCCTGTCGGCCGTTGCGGGATCGAGCGCGCGCAGCTTGTCGTGCATGCCGGGCCAGCCGATGACGGCCGCTTCGGCGTCGAACCGCACGCGCAGGGCAGGATCGGCCACCGGCAGGTCGTCCAGGCCATCGGCCAGGCCCTTGAAGTACATCATGGTCCCGCCGACCAGCAGCGCCAGTTTGCCGCGCCCGTTGATCTCGGCCACCAGGCGCAGCGTATCGTCGCGGAACTGGGCCACCGAATACGATTCGGTCGGCTCGATGATGTCGATCAGGTGATGCGGCGCGCTGGCCAGTTCCTCTTGTGTCGGCTTGGCGGTGCCGATATCCATCTCGCGGTACACCAGCGCCGAATCGACGGAGATGATTTCGGCGGGGATGGCGCGCGCAATCGCCAGCGCGGCGGCGGTCTTGCCCGACGCGGTCGGGCCCATGATGGCAACGGCCATTGGTTTCATTGCGTGATCCTTGCTTTCATTGCGTGACCGTGAGTGGCGTGGCGGTCAGGCGCACCGACGCGAACACGCCCAGGCCGAGGGCGCACGAGACCAGCGCCAGCGGATACAGGGTGCCGTCGAAGCTCGCGCCGACCACGCTGCCGACCGCGAACGCGACGCACATATATAAAGCCCCCATCAAGCCGGCGGCGGTGCCGGCCTGCTGCGGGAAGGGCGAGACCGAACCCGATTGCGACACCGGAAAATTGATGCCGTGCGCGCCCATCGTCATGAACATGGCCAGCACCACCACGCTCCAATGCGCCAGGCCGGCGCCGACGGCGGCCAGGAACACGGCGCCGGCGGCCAGCGACACGGTGCTGCCGATGCGCAGGGTGACGGCCGCGCCGAACAAGGGCAACAGGCGGCGGCACACGATGGTGCCGGTCAGGTAGCCCGACACGCCGAGCGCGAAGCAGTAGCCGAACCACGCGGTCGGCACGCCCAGCACGCAGATCAGCACCAGCGAGGAACCGGAAATGAAGGCGAAGATGGCGCCGTACGACAGCGCGCCGGGCAGCGCATGGGCCCAGAATTGGCGCGCGCCCAGCACCAGCCGGTAGTTCCGCAGCAGGCCGCGCAGCGCGGTCGCCTTGGGGTTTTTATGGACATTCGTCTCCGGCAGGCGCAGCACCACCGCCGCCAGCAGCAGCGCCGACAGGATCGACAGCGCCACGAAGGCGGCGCGCCAGCCGAAGGCTACCTGAAGATACGAGCCGAGAATCGGGCCGCTCAGCGGCGCCAGCGAGAGCCAGGAGCTGGCGCGCGCGATCACCCTTGCGCTGTCGTCCGGCGCATACGCATCGCGCACGATCGCGCGGGCGATGATCACGCCCGAGCAGCAGCCTAGCGCCTGCAGGAAGCGCGCCACGATCAGCAGCGTGATATCCGGCGCGGCCGCGCACAGCAGGCTGGCGGCCACGTAGAGCGACAAGCCCCAGATCAGCACCGGGCGGCGTCCGAAGCGGTCCGACAGCGGGCCGACGACCAGCTGCGCGCCGCCGAAACCGATCACGAACATCGACAGCGTCAGTTGCACGGTGGAGGCGGGCGCGCCGAAGCCGCTGGCCAGGCTCGGGAGCGAGGCCAGGTACAAGTCGGTCGAGAGAGGCTGCAGCATCAGGAAGCCGATGATCAGCAGCAGGATGGGCGCGTGCGCGTACTGCGCCAGCGGAGCGATGGAATCGCGCTGGCGCATCGTCATTGACCGCGCAGGAACAGCTTGTCGAGCGACGAGATATCGAGCTGCACCCAGGTCGGGCGCCCGTGGTTGCACTGGTCGGCGCGTTCCGTGCTTTCCATCTGGCGCAGCAGGGCGTTCATTTCGGGCTGGTTCAGGATGCGGTTGGCGCGCACCGCCGTGTGGCAGGCCAGGGTCCCAAGGAGCTCGTTGCGGCGCTCGATCAGCACGCGCGAGCCGCCGAATTCGCGCACGTCGCGCAGCACGTCGCGCGCCAGCGTTTGCGCGTCGGCGTTCTTGAGCAGGGCCGGCACCGAGCGCACCGCCAGCGTGGTGGGCGAGAGCGCCGCGATGTCGAAGCCGAGCGCCTGCAAGGTGTCGCGGTTTTCCTGGGCGGTACCCACTTCGATCGCGTCGGCGAAAAAAGTGACCGGGATCAGCAGGGCCTGGACCTGCATCTCCTGGCCGCCGACCTGCGCGTCGAGCGCGTTTTTCAGCTGCTCGTACAGAATCCGTTCGTGCGCGGCGTGCATGTCGACCAGTACCAGGCCCTTGGTGTTCTGGGCCAGGATATAGATACCGTGCAGCTGGGCCAGGGCGAAGCCGAGCGGGTATTCATCGTTCGACATCGTCTGCGTTGGCGCGGTGTAGGGCGTGACCGGAGCGCTGGCCGCGCTGGACGAAGCGGCGAACAGCGCGCCGTAGCTGTCCATGGTCTGCGCCACGCCGGGGCCGTCGTAGCGGCTGCCGGGCGGGTAGGGCGATGGCGAATAGGTGGCCGAGAGCTGGGCGCCGAAACTGGTTTGCTCATGTTCGCGGCGCCATGACGACACCCCGCCCACCTCGGCCGCCATCTGCGGCGCCGGCGCGTTGCCGTGGTCCGTGGCCGAAGTCTTGGCCAGCGCGCGCTGCACCGCGTGGAATACAAACTGGTGTACCGCGCGGCTGTCGCGAAAGCGCACCTCGATTTTGGACGGATGCACGTTGACGTCGACCAGCGCCGGGTCGAGGTCGAGCGCCAGCACGTAGGACGGGAAGCGGTCGCCGTGCAGCACGTCCTGGTAGGCGGCGCGCACCGCGTGTACCAGCAGCTTGTCGCGCACATAGCGCCCGTTCACGTAGAAAAACTGGCCGTCGGCGCGCGCCTTGGAAGCGGTCGGCAGGCCGGCGTAGCCATGCACGCGCAAGGGGCCGGCGCTTTCGTCGATGGCCAGGCGCGCCTCGGCGAAGTCGTTGCCGAGGATATGGGCGCTGCGGCGCGCCATCTCGCTCACGTTCCAGTGATCGATGGTGCGGCCGTTGTGCGACAGCGAAAACGCCACGTCCGGGCGCGCCAGCGCGATGCGGCGCACCACTTCCGCGCAATGGCCGTATTCGGTCTGTTCCGACTTGAGGAATTTACGCCGGGCCGGCGTATTGAAGTACAGGTCCTGGACATCGATCGTGGTGCCGTGTACGCCGGAGGCTGGCGCGACGGCGCCGAGATGGGAGCCGACGATTTCCCAGGCGTGCGGGGCGTCGGCGGTGCGCGAGGTGAGCGAGACGGCGGCCACGGCCGCGATGGAGGCGAGCGCCTCGCCGCGAAAGCCGAGGGTTGCCACGTTTTCCAGGTCGGTCAGGGACGCGATTTTCGAGGTGGCGTGGCGGGCCAGGGCGAGCGGTAGCTGGTCGGGGGCGATGCCGCGGCCGTTATCGGTGATGGCGATGCGTTTCACGCCGCCTTCTTCCAGGCGCACGGTGATCTGGGTGGCGCCGGCGTCGAGCGCGTTTTCGAGCAACTCCTTGACCACGGCGGACGGTCGCTCGACCACCTCGCCGGCGGCAATTTGCGAAATCAGCTGGTCGGGGAGGGCCTGGATCGGGCGGTGCGCGGAAATAGGAGCGTTCATGCGCGAATTATATCCCCAGTGCCCGCGAATGCCGCAGCGCGCCCCCAACTTCCCACCGGGGTCAGAGCTTTAACTCGCAACATTGTAAAACCCGGAACCCCAATACTGTGAACAGCCCTGATTTCGACGACATGGAAGAATGAGCGTCGCGAAGTGTGGCGCCAATGTACCAGCACCGGGTCCGATAACGATTCTTTAACAAAACAATTGCAAGTAAAAGCTCTGACCCCGGTGGGAGGTTGCGGGCGGGGGCTGGCCTCGCTGTGGATGTTATTGTTGTTCGCGCACGGGGATGGGGGCGTTGCAGAGGTCGACGTGGCCGGCGGCCACTTTGGTCCAGGGGCCGCCGCGGTTGCGCTGGGCTTCGACCGCCGCTTTGTAGGCGGCGCTGTCGGTGCGCATGACTTCCCATTTGCTGCGCTCGGCCTCGGGCACGTCGGCCGCGACCTTGAACGAGGCGATCGGGACGTGCTGCTCTTTCTTTTCGTAGAAACCCATCGGCGCCGGGCCGCGCGGCAGCGTCGACAGCAGCGGCATGCCGGCAACCACCCGCCCCACCACCGTGATGTTGCGGTCCAGGTGGCGCGGGGCGTGCCCGATCACCACGTACAGCGAGGAGCCGCCACCACTGTCGGCGCCATTGTCGCGCCCCACCCCAACCATGCCGTAGCAGTGGGCCAGCCAGGCCTGGCCGCTTTTCGGGTCGCGCGCCGACGGGAAGCCGTTCGAGTGCCCCACTTGCCGCGCATAGCCGTCGCGGTCCGGCAGACGCGTGAAACGGGTGTCGCTTTTCATCGGGACCGTGAATTCGGCGGGCAAGGTGGCCTTGGCGGTTTTTATCGGGCGCGGGTGCTTTTCATCCGGGTCGCCCCATTGCACCACCCAGTTGTCTTGCGAACGGATGATCGCCAGGCCGTCGAAATAGTTCTCGCGGGCCAGCATTTTGATGTTGACGGCGTGCTGTGGAGCAAATGTGGGCGCCAGTTCGATGACCACCCGTCCGCCCGGCACCTCCATATATAGGGTATTGTCGGGATCGAGCGCGCGCCAGTCCGATGCCTTCGATGCCTTGATCACGTCGGCCACCGTGCTCTTCGATGGCAGTTCCCTGGCTACTGCGGCGCCGTGCGCGGGCAGCGCCAGGCCGCCGGCCAGCACGGCCGCCGCGATGCCGGCCTTGTTTATTCGGTGTTGTACATCCATCTGTTGTCTCCAGGTCGGTTGGCTCGCATGGCGTCCGCTGCGCCGCTCGACACAATTGTAAACCGCAAGATAGCTGGTCAGGGAACTTCCGATGCGGCGCAATTTTCTTGCGGGACCCCCTGTGGCGGATACAAATTTTGACTCCGAGTGATGTTATTATGCGGCGCTACCTTTTAGGATATTTATGGATCTGATGCAATTCTTCGACATGATTCTGCATGTCGATAAGACGCTGGGGGTGTTGCTGGCCCAATATGGTGTCTACGTGTACGCCGTCCTGTTTGCCATCGTGTTCTGCGAGACCGGCCTGGTGGTGTTGTTCTTCTTTCCTGGCGATACTCTCTTATTCATTGCGGGCGCAGCCTGCGCCACCGGCCAGCTCGATCCCTGGATCTTGACCGCCTTGCTGGTCACCGCCGCAGTCACCGGCAACACACTCAATTACTGGATCGGCGAAGCCATCGGGCAGCGCGTATTTACCCATAATTACCGCTGGCTCAACAAGGATGCCTTGCACCGCACCCACGATTTCTTTGAAAAGCACGGCGGCAAGACCATCATCCTGGCCCGTTTCGTGCCGGTCGTGCGCACCTTCGCTCCGTTCGTGGCGGGCGTGTCGGACATGACCCATACCCGTTTCCAGCTCTATAACATCACCGGCGCGCTGCTGTGGGTGGTCACCCTGGTCACGGCGGGCTTTTTCTTTGGCAACATGCCTATCGTGCGCGACAACCTGACCCTGATCGTGCTGCTCGGCGTGGGCGCGGCCATCATCCCGCTGCTGCTCGGCGGCGTGTACAAAGTCAGTCGAAAGATGCTCAGCCGTTAAGCACTTCCCCCATCGGCGCGACATTTTCGCGCCGATGTTGCTTTGCGGACTCAAGTTTCCGCACCTACCCGCCGATAACCAGACTGTATTTCTTACTTTCTGGAACATCATGCGCAACTTGATCGCCCTCTTCGCTTGCACGCTGGCCATCTCGACGGCAAGCGCCAACGATCCTCACGCCGCCGCCAAACCGGCCGCTGCCGTCCCTGCCGCCGCTGCCGCCAAGCCCGGCGCGTCCAAGGCCGAGCCGGTCAAGCTGGCGGCGCTCGAGACGCCCAAGCCGGCGCCGCCGTCGGCCAAGGCCGCCGCCGCCCAGGCCCTGAGCGAAGCGGACGCCGAAGCCGAGCTGTCGGCCAAGATCGCGGCGCGCCTGGCCCTCATGCGCGCCAACCAGGCAGCCCGCCTGGCCGCCGCCGCCAAGGCGAAAAAAGTGTCGGTGACACGCCGCGAAGCGGTCGGCGCGATCACCCAGCCGGCGCCGGCGCGTCCCTTCCATAGCGACCACTGGTCGTACGAGGGCGAGACCGGCCCGGCCAACTGGGGCAAAATCAACGCGGCCTGGAGCAAGTGCGATACCGGCACGCGCCAGTCGCCGATCGACCTGCGCGATGGCATGAAGGTCGACCTCGAACAGATCACCTTCGATTACAAGCCGACCGGCTTTAGCGTGGTCGATAACGGCCACACGGTGCAGGTGACGGTCGGCGGGGGCAACTTCATCACGGTGCAGAACCGCTCGTACGAACTGCTGCAATTTCACTTCCATCGCCCGTCCGAGGAACGCGTCAACGGCAAGGGTTTCGAGATGGTGGTGCACATGGTGCATAAAGACCCGGAGGGCAAGCTGGCGGTGCTGGCGGTGCTGCTCGAACGCGGCAAGGGAAACAGTATGATCCAGACGGTGTGGAACAACCTGCCGCTCGAAAAGCTCGACGTGGTCAATCCGAATGTGGTGCTGGACGTGGCCGAGATGCTGCCGCAGCGCCGCGATTACTTCACGTTCATGGGCTCGCTCACCACGCCGCCCTGCAACGAGGGCGTGCTGTGGCTCGTGATGAAGCAGCCGATGCAGGCCTCGCCGGCCCAGATGGCGCTGTTTTCGCGCATGTATCCGCTCAACGCCCGGCCGATCCAGGCCAGCTCGGGACGCATGATCAAGGAATCGAACTAAGTGCTTATACGTCGATGCTGACCGTGTGCGTGCCGCGCCAGGCCGCGCCCGGGGCCAGGGTCAGTGGTGCGATCAGGGCCGGTTCGATGCACACGAAGCGCTGGTACTCGGCGTCGAGCATGTCGCCCAGCGCGGCCGCGTCGAGCGCTCCGGGGTTCCACACTACCGCGTCGGTGAAGCCGCTTTGCGCAAGGCGCAGGGTGGACTGGCCGTCGGACAGCAGCATGCCGCCTTCGATGCCCTGGTAGATGCGGTCGACCTTGTCGTCGATGAGCAGGTCGCCTTCCTGCACGCCGCCGATGCGCACGCGCGCCAGCACGCCGACCGCAAAGTAAGTGTGCAGCGCGGCCGAAAACGCAAACGCATCGGCGCCCGTGTTGCGCACCTCGAACGCCAGTGCCAGCACGCCGCCGTGTACTTCCACCCGCAAGGTCAAGGCGAAGCCGTGCGGCCACGCTTGCGCCAGCGCGGGCGCCAGGTCGCCCTGCGCCAGCGCGAAGACGGCAAAGCCCGCGCCGCTCTCTTGCAAGCGCCAGGTGGCCACGCGCGCAAAGCCGTGGCGCATGCCGGCGCCGCGTTCGGCGAACTGGGGGAAGATCAGCGGCACGCCGCCGCGAATCGCGCGGCTGCCGTCAAGACTGGATGCGGCGCTGCAGAACAGGCGTTCGGCGCCATCGGCGCCCTGCCACGACACCAGGTGCGCGCCGTACAAGGTGACGGTGGCCTGGGCGCCGTCGGCGCCGCGGATGCGCACCGCCGGCAACTGGCCGTAGTCGAGCATCTCGACAGTGTTGTTCATCGTGGTGTTCATCGTCTCGCTCATGTCTGGCGGCCCTTGGCCAGCGGCGGATTGGCCGCGAAATAGCGCTTGATGCCCTTGGTGATGGCGGCCGCGATCTGGTCCTGGTAGCCGTTGTCGCGCAGCTTGGCTTCTTCTTCGGGATTCGAGATGAAGGCCGTCTCGATCAGGATCGACGGGATGTCGGGCGCCTTGAGCACCGCGAAGCCGGCCTGTTCGACCGAGCCTTTGTGCAGCTTGGCGATGCCGCTGATTTCGCCAAGCACCGCTTTGCCGAGCTTCATGGAGTCGTTGATCTGGGCCGTCGTCGACAGGTCCAGCAGCACGCTGGCGATCTGCTTGTCGTGGCTCTGGATGTTCACGCCGCCGATGGCGTCGGCCAGGTTTTCCTTGTTGGCGAGCCAGCGCGCGGCGGTCGAGGTGGCGCCTTTTTCGGACAGCACGAATACCGACGAGCCGCGCGCGGTCGGCAGCATGAAGGCGTCGGCGTGGATAGAGACGAACAGGTCGGCCTGCACCTTGCGCGCTTTGTCGACGCGCACGCCGAGCGGCACGAAGTAGTCGCCGTCGCGGGTGAGCATGACGCGCATGTTGGGCTGCTCTTCCAGCTTGAACTTGAGCCGCTTGGCGATGGCCAGCACGATGTCTTTTTCGCGCGTGCCCGAGGCGCCGATCGCGCCCGGGTCTTCGCCGCCGTGGCCGGGGTCGAGCGCGATGGTCATCATGCGCACCACCTTGCCGCCTTTGTCGTTCTTGTCTTTCTCAGCCTTTTGCGCGGCCACGCGCGGCGGGTCGGGACGGATCGGGGCCGGCTCGGGAAGTTCGGGCTTGGGCGCCGGCGCGGCCGGCTGGGCCAGTACCGGGCCGGCCGGCGGCAACGGCGCCGGCTGCTGCGCCGGCGGCACCACCACCACCACCGGCGGCGTGACCACCGCCGGCAGCGCCGGCGTGGCGGCAGGCGGGGGCGTCGCAGTAAGCGGCGGCTTGGGCGCGGGCGTGGGCAGTTCAGGGTTGCCGGGCGGCGCATCGGCGCGCGACCACTCGCCTTTTTCGATCATCGCCGCGATCGGGTCGACCGCCTTGACCGGATACAGGTCGAAAATCAGGCGGTGCTTGTAGTTGCCCACCGGTGCGAGCGTAAACACCTGCGGCTTGATTTCTTCTTTCAGGTCGAATACCAGGCGCACCACCTTGGGCCGGTTCTGGCCCACGCGCACCTGCTTGATGTACGGGTCGCCCGACTGGATCTTGGCCACCAGGCTTTTCAGGGTCGGATTGAGTTCGAGTCCTTCGATGTCGACCACGAGGCGCTGCGGGTCGGGCACGGTGAAGTGCGTGACTTTGAGGTCGCTGTCGTTTTCGAGCGTGACGCGGGTGTAATCGGCGGCCGGCCAGACCCGCACCGCGAGAATTTGCGCGGCGGCGGCGGGCAGCACGGGAAAGACGGAAAGCAGCAGGGTGCCGCCAGCTTTCAGGATGGTGCGCCGGCTTACTGCTCCCGGCATCAAAGGTTTGGTGCGAATGTAAGGCGGTTGAGGCATAGCAAACCCAGGTCAGACAACGCTTGCAATTCTACATCACGGCCGAGCCCGGCAACGTGAAGGAATACACGCAGGTCGGGGGGCGGCAGCACCGGATCGGCTTTTTCGGGCCATTCGACGATGCAAATGTTGTCACCGTTAAATTCTTCGCGAAAACCGGCGTCCAGGAATTCTTCCGCGCTGGCCATGCGGTACAGGTCGAAATGGATGACGTGTACGGCGCGCCCGGCCAGTTCGATGCGGTAGGGCTCGGACAAGGTGTAGGTCGGGCTCTTGACGCTGCCGGCGTGGCCGGCCGCGTGCAGCAGCGCGCGGGTGAGGGCGGTCTTGCCGGCGCCGAGGTCGCCATGCAGGTGGATGGACAGCCCCGGCAGCAGCGCGCGCGCCAGTGCGGCGCCCAGTGCGTTGGTGCCGGCTTCGTCATGGAGGTGGGCTTTGTAGTGCTGCATGGAATAGAATGTACTCTGTGATGTTTGCCAGTCTTCGATTGTACTCCCGCCCAGCATGCTTTCTTCCTACTCCGAACCTGTTGTCGCTACCCTTATCGCCGTCTTCCCCGCCTTGGCGCGGGAAAGACGGTTTTAAGGTTAGCGGCCTTTCGCACGGCTTATGTCAACGGTATTACTATCCGAACCCGATCTGTCCGCTTTGGCGCAGTCCATCAAGCTCTGGGGCCGCGAGCTCGGCTTTGGCGAGGTGCGCATCAGCGACGCCGACCTGTCGCAGGCCGAAGCGGGCTTGCAAGCCTGGCTCGACGCCGGCCGCCATGGCGAGATGGATTACATGGCCAGCCACGGCATGAAGCGCGCCCGTCCGGCCGAACTGGTGCCGGGCACGGTGCGGGTCATCAGTGCGCGCATGGATTATCTGCCGCCCGCCACGCCGGACGACTGGCGCGAGCGCGAGGCGGCGCGCCTGCGCGACCCGGGCGCGGCCGTCATTTCGATCTATGCGCGCGGCCGCGATTACCATAAGGTCTTGCGCAGCCGCTTGCAGCAACTGGCCGAGCGCATCGAGCGCGAGACCGGGCAGCTCGGTTTTCGGGTGTTTACCGATTCGGCGCCGGTGATGGAGCTGCCGCTGGCCGAAAAAGCCGGCATCGGCTGGCGCGGCAAGCACACCTTGATCCTGAATCGCGATGCGGGGTCGATGTTTTTCATTGGCGAAATCCTGGTGGACGTGGCGCTGCCGGTCGATGCGCCGGCCAGCGCCCACTGCGGCCAGTGCAGTGCGTGCATGACCGCCTGCCCGACCCAGGCGATTCTGGCGCCCGGGCGGCTCGATGCGCGCCGCTGCATTTCTTACCTGACCATTGAGTTAAAAAACAGCATCCCGGAAGAGCTGCGAGCGCTGATCGGCAACCGGGTGTATGGCTGCGATGATTGTCAGACCGCGTGCCCGTGGAATAAGTTCGCGCAAAAGGCGGTGGTGCCCGATTTTGATGAACGCAATGCACTCGGCAGTGCCGATATGGTCAGTTTGTTCGCCTGGAGCGAGGAAGAGTTCGGGCGCCGGCTGGAGGGCAGTCCGATCCGGCGCATCGGGCACGAGCGCTGGCTGCGCAACCTGGCGGTGGGCCTGGGTAATGCGGCCGAGGGGAGCAAGGGCGACGCCGCCATCGTGGCGGCCTTGCGGGCGCGCGCGGACCACGCCTCGCCGATGGTGCGCGAGCATGTGGCGTGGGCGCTGGGGCGGCATGCTCAATAGCCCCGTCGTTCCCGCCTGAGCGGGAAGTTATTCCTGGCGCTGCCAGGAAGGACGGTTTGGAATGTAGCGATATAACCTTGATGAATTCTGCTGTGTTACAAGCGCTTCAACCTCACCGCCGACCAGTCGCTGTCCATCGACGCCATCGCCACGCCCGTCACCCCGCGTTCCTTGGCCCACGCAAAAATGCTGTCGCGCGTGAGGTCGGTGGCCTTGGGCGCGCTCGGCTTGAGGTAAGCCACCCATAAGGACCCCTTCTCGCCCAGCCGGCGCAAGGCGGCGGGGAACCATTTTTCAAGTTCAGCCTGGTTCAGCGCGAAGACCAGCACCACGTCGGCCGGCCCTTCTTCCTCGTTGATCAAGCTCTTCGGCAATTGTTCCAGCATGGCCGGATGGACCGCGCCATTGAACACCGCCAGCGACCTGGCAGTCTTCAGGTACATCTTGTCGGCTATCGTCTTTTCACTCATCGGATCGTACCCAGATTGCATTAGGAAGCGAAATTATGCTACCAGTGTTTGACCGGGGTACGCACCATTGCGTTCATTTTCATTTTGATTATTTTGTTCGATTTCTCTGCGGACACCTTTGCCGAAGCGGTCCCACAGGCGGTCGTGCAAGGGCAGGACGATGACGTTGAGCACCGGTTCGATCAGCGCGGCCAGGCCGCCAAAGGCGAGCGAGCCGCTGGCCCAGGCCATCACGCCGAACGCCACCGCAATGTGCAAGCCGGTCTGGCTGAGCTTTTCCAGGCCCAGCGCCAGCATCCGCCCGCGCGCCGTGCGCGCCAGCTTGCCCAGGGCGTGCCAGGCTTTCTCGTGCGCCGGCAGCAAGGCCACGTTGAGGATCGGCTCGATCACGGCGGCCAGGCCGCCCAGCGCGAGCGAGCCGCTCATCAGCCAGGTCAGCGCGAAGGCGATGACCATGTGGGTGGCGATCCTGCTGGTGGTTTGTGCGGCGGCCCTGACCATGCTGCTGTCCTTCGAATGCGTGCTCGATCAGTAAATGATAATCGTTAGCATTTAGAAACAACAGTTGATTGTGCCACTCGGGCCGATAGCGTGGGGCTATGCCAGTGCGTCCTGCCCGGCTATTTCAGCAAGCCGGCCAGCTCCACTGCGGTCTTGACCTGCATTTTGTCGAAGATGTGGGCGCGGTGTACTTCCACCGTGCGCATGCTGATGCCGAGCTGGTCGGCGACGACCTTGTTCATCTTGCCGGCCAGGATCAGGTCGAGCACTTCGCGTTCGCGCGCCGACAGGCTGGCCAGGCGCGCCTGCACCAGCGCGCCGGCGCCGGCCTGGCGCGACAGGGCCAGTGCTTGTTCCACCCGGTCCATCAGGCGGTTGCCGTCGAACGGTTTTTCGAAGAAATCGAAGGCGCCGCGCTTGAGGCTGTCGACCGCCATCGGCACGTCGCCGTGGCCGGTCAGGAAGATGACGGGCAGGCGCGCGGTCAGGCCGCGCGCGATCAGCTGGTCGAACACGGCCACGCCGTTGAGGTCGGGCATGCGCACGTCGAGCAGCAGGCAGTCGCCCTGGGCGTCGAAGCGGGCCGCGGCTTGATCAAGAAAAAGTTGGGCGCTGGCGTGCCCGCAGGCTTCGATACCGCGCGAGCGCGCCAGCCAGACGAGCGAGTCGCGCAGAACGTCCTCGTCATCGACGATATGCAACATGGGAGTCTCCGGTTTTTCGCGTAGTCTACCCCAGCGGGGCCGCTTGCGCCGGCAAGCTGAAGCTGAAGATGGTGCCGCCGCCCGGATTGGCGGCGTGTCTCAGGCTGCCGCCGTGGAATTCGACGGCGCTGCGGCACACCGACAAGCCCATCCCCATGCCTTCGGCCTTGGTCGAGAAGAAGGGCGAAAACAGGCGTGCGGCCACGTCCGGCGCAATCCCGTGGCCCTGGTCGATCACGGCCACGCACACCTGGCCGTGCTCGCAACTGGCGGCGATGCGCAGCAGGCGCCGGCCGGGGGCGATGTCTTGCATGGCTTCGATGCCGTTGCGCGTCAGGTTCAGCAAGACTTGCTCGAGCATCATGCGGTCGGCGCTCACGCACGGCAGGTCGGGCGCGATGCTGGTCTCGACCATCACATAGAATTTGCGCGCCTGCAGTTCGATCAGGGCGTAGATGCCGTCGACCAGGGCATGCATGCCAACCTGCTGGCGCTGCGGTTCGCGCTTTTTGACGAACGCGTGGACGCTGCGGATGATCTGGCCGGCGCGCTGGGCTTGCAGGCTGGCCTGTTCCAGGGCCGGCTGCAACAGGCTGGCGTCGACGCTTTGTCCCTGGGCGCTGGCCCGTCCCAGCACGTTCAGGGCGCCGGTGGTGTAGCTGGCGATGGCCGCCAGCGGCTGGTTCAGCTCGTGCGCCAGCATCGAGGAAATCTCGCCCATGGTGGCCAGGCGCGCGCTGGCCTGCAACTTTTCCTGCTGCTGGCGATTGAGTTCTTCGACTCTTTTCAGGTCCGAAATGTCGAGAATCGAACTCATCCAGCCGGTCTGGCGCGCCTCGCTGTCCACCAGCGGCGCTTCGAAGATGAGCACCGGCACGCGCACGCCGTCGCTGCGCTGGAAGATGGTTTCGAACTGCTCGCTCGCCTGGCCCGCCAGCACGGCGGCGAAGCGCTGCTGGTAGACCGCCATCGCTTCCGGCGCCCAGTAGGGCATGGGCGGGGTCTTGCCCAGCAATTCCTCGGCGGGATAGCCGACCATCTTGCAAAACGCCGGGTTGACGTAGGTGACCCTTCCTTCCAGGTCGCGCGCGCGCAGGCCGGTGACCAGCGAATTTTCCATGGCGGTGCGAAACGCCATCTGCTGGCGCAGCGCGCCTTCGGCCGCCAGGCGGCGCGCGATGTGGCGCCACAGCGCCATCAGGCTGGCCAGCAGGCCCAGCGCCAGCAGCACCACCGAGCCGACCAGCAGATTGGGCAGCAGGCGCGGTTCGCTCTTGACGCTGTCGGTGGCCAGCATGAGCGTGGCGCCGGCCAGGTCGAGCGCGCGTTTGTGGGTGTACACGCCGCGCCCGGGACCGGCGGCGGCGCGCTTGGCCAGCACGCCGTCGTCGCGGTCGACCAGGGAAATGGCGTTATCCTGCGCGAACCACCAGGGTACGGTTTCGTCGAGCAGGATTTTCAGGTCGACCGTGGCCACCAGGCTGCCCACGTAGGTGCCGTCGCGAAACAGCGGCAGGTGGTAGTCGAGCAGGTGCTGGCCGGGCAGGGCGCCGGCGGTCGGTTCGGCGTAGCGCCCGAGGCGCCCGGCGCGCGCCATCTCGGCGGCGTCCCGGGCCGGCGCGCGCAGGGCCGGCGCCCCGGGCGCGGCGCTGGCCGCTTGCAGGCGCAGGCCGGGGTCGAACCAGCGCACCTGCTCGAGCTCGTGGCTGAGCTTGAGCATCTGGGCCAGGCGCGCCTGCAGCGCGGGGGCGGCCAGCTTGCCCTCGGCCAGTTCGGCGCCGAGCGCGGCCAGCGCTTCTTCGTTGCGGGTCAGCTCGAAACGGATGGTTTGCTCGACCCACAGTGTGTCGGCAATCAATTGTTCCTGACGTTCGGTGGTTTCCATCTGGCGCGCCTGCCACGGCAGCCAGAACAGTACCGCTAAAAACAACAGTACCAACAGTAGCGGCAACAGCCAGCGCCAGGGGCCGCCAAGTACAAAGGGAGGCCTTGCGGGCCGCGCAGTTGGATTCATCATCGCACCTTGTCCGTAATTGTCGGTCCTGGCTATTGTGGATATCCACTGTTGCAGTGCAGAATGTAGGTCGGGATTCCGCATTGCGGTCAAGAAACGTTGGTTTTCGTAAATATGGAGATAAGTATGAAAATGAAGTCGTTCGTCGTCGCGCTTGCCGCTACAGTCAGTTTCAATGCATGGGCGCAAGCGCCGATCGTGATCAAGTTCAGCCATGTGGTGGCAACCGACACCCCCAAAGGCCAGGCCGCCGAGCGCTTCAAGGAGCTGGCCGAGAAAGCCACCAAGGGCCGGGTCAAGGTGGAAGTCTACCCGAACAGCCAGCTGTACAAGGACAAGGAAGAGCTCGAAGCCCTGCAACTGGGCGCGGTGCAGATGCTGGCCCCCTCGCTGGCCAAGTTCGGACCGCTGGGCGTGAAAGAATTCGAAGCGTTCGACCTGCCATACATTTTCCCGACCAAGGCCGCGCTGTACAGCGTGACCGAAGGCCCGATCGGCAAGAGCTTGCTGCAAAAGCTCGAGCCGAAGGGCATTACCGGTCTCGCGTACTGGGATAACGGCTTCAAGGTGATGTCGGCCAACAAGCAGTTGCGCGTGCCGGCCGATTTCCGTGGCCAGAAGCTGCGCATCCAGTCGTCCAAGGTGCTCGACGCGCAGATGCGCGCACTCGGCGCCAATCCGCAGGTGCTGGCCTTCTCCGAGGTGTACCAGGCGCTCCAGACCGGCGTGGTCGACGGCACCGAGAATCCGCCGTCGAACATGTTCACCCAGAAAATGCACGAAGTGCAAAAGCACGTGACCCTGTCCAACCACGGCTACCTGGGCTATGCCGTGATCGTCAACAAGAAGTTCTGGGATGGCTTGCCGGCCGATATACGCACCAGCCTGACGACCGCGATGCGCGACGCCACCACGTTCGAAAAAGCCATCGCCCAGCGCGATAACGACATGGCGCTGGAAGCGATCAAGAAAACCGGCAAGACCGCCATCTACACGCCCACCGCCGCCGAACAGGCCGAATGGCGCAAGGTACTGCTGCCGGTGCACAAGCAGATGGAAAGCCGCATCGGCGCTGAGCTGATCGGTTCGATCAACAAGACGGCCGCAGCAGCGAAGTAAACACACAGGTCCCCGGCGCCCGCTGTGTGCAGCGTGCGCCGGCGTGCGCCGCACCCATTTCCCTTTCCTTTTTTTGAAGGATTCGACATGAAATTTCTCGACCATCTGGAAGAGTGGATCATTGCGAGCCTGATGGGCGCAGCCACGCTCGTTGTGTTCGTCGCGGTGGTCCACCGCTACCTGTCCGGCCTGCCCATTCCCGTGATGCAGGACTGGCTGATTCAAGTCAATACCAGCTGGGCCCAGGAACTGTGCATCTACATGTTCGTCTGGATGGCCAAGTTCGGCGCGGCCTACGGCGTGCGCACCGGCATCCACGTCGGCATCGATGTGCTGATCAACCGCCTGGACACCCGCTGGCGCAACAAGTTCATCGTGTTCGGCCTCTTGGCCGGCGCGACCTTTACCGCCATCGTCGGCACCCTGGGCGCCAATTTCGTCTGGCACATGGCGCATACCGACCAGACCTCGTCCGACCTCGAAGTGCCGATGTGGCTGGTGTACCTGGCGGTGCCGCTCGGGTCTTACCTGATGTGCTTCCGCTTCCTCCAGGTGGCCGTGCATTTCATCCGCACCGGCGAGTTGCCCAAGCATGATCACGGCCATGTCGAAGGCCTGGAAGACGAGATCGCCGCGGCGAAAGGCGGTGCCGCATGAGCGCCCTCATCATCTTCAGCCTGCTGATCGTCCTGATGCTCACGGGTATGCCGATCTCGATCTCGCTCGGCCTGACCGTCCTGACCTTCCTGTTCACCATGACCGACGTGCCGATCCAGTCGGTCGCGCTCAAGCTGTTTACCGGCATCGAGAAGTTCGAAATCATGGCCATTCCATTCTTCATTTTGGCCGGCAATTTCCTCACGCACGGCGGGGTGGCGCGGCGCATGATCAACTTCGCCACCTCGATGGTGGGCCACTGGCACGGCGGCCTGGCGCTGGCCGGCGTGGTCGCGTGCGCGCTGTTCGCGGCGGTGTCCGGTTCCAGCCCGGCCACGGTGGTGGCGATCGGCTCGATCATCTTGCCGGCCATGGTGCGCCAGGGCTATCCGCGCGGCTTCGGCGCCGGCGTCATCACGACCTCGGGCGCGCTCGGGATCTTGATTCCGCCATCGATCGTGATGGTGATGTATTCGGTGACCACGAATACCTCGGTCGGCCAGCTGTTCATGGCCGGCGTGGTGCCGGGCATCATGCTGGCCAGCCTGCTGGGCCTGACCACCTGGTTCCTGGCGCGCAAGCATAACTATCCGCGCATGCCGAAGGCGAGCTGGGGCGAGCGCTGGGTGGCCTTCCGCAAGAGCGCCTGGGGCTTGCTGCTGATTGTCATCGTGATGGGCGGGATTTATTCGGGCAAGTTCACCCCGACCGAAGCGGCCGCGATGGCGGCGGTGTACGCCTTCATCATCGCCGTGTTCGTCTACAAGGACTTGAAGCTCAAGCAAGTGGCCAAGGTGTTGCTCGATTCGGCGTCGATGTCGGCCATGCTGCTGTACATCATCACCAACGCGATGCTGTTCTCTTTCCTGATGACCAGCGAAGGCATTCCGCAAGCGATGGCGGCCTGGATTACCGGCCAGGGCCTGGGGGTGGTCAGCTTCCTGCTGGTGGTGAATATCTTGCTGCTGTTGGCGGGCAACGTGATGGAACCGTCCTCGATCGTGCTGATCATGGCGCCGATTTTGTTCCCGGTGGCGATGAAGCTGGGCATCGACCCGGTACACTTCGGCATCCTGATCATCGTCAACATGGAAGTGGGGATGTGCCATCCACCGGTCGGGCTCAATCTGTACGTGGCCTCGGGCATTACCAAGATGGGCATTTCGGAGTTGACGGTGGCGGTGATGCCGTGGCTGTTGACGATGCTCGGCTTCCTGGTGATCGTGACCTACGTACCACAGATCTCGCTGTGGCTGCCTAATTTAATTTACAAGTGAAATATATTTTCCCCCACCGTGAAAAAAAAGCCACATTTTCTTAAATCAAATAAGTTATGATGGGCACCGATCCAGCACCATACTGGTGCGGATGGGGGCGAACGGATTGCAGGTTGGGGGAGTGGGAAGATAGAAGAAACGGTAGTCCATACCGGAGAAATATCGAGGAGACACGCGTTTTACAGAATGCTGTTGGCATGTCCAAACAGCCGGGAACGTGAATAAAATTTGGAACGCACCGCGAGGTGCGTTTTTTTTCGTCTGCCGCAAAGCGCGGCGGATTGGTTTGACGCCGTCTGCGCCTATACTCTCGGGTATGAACCCTCAAGCAGAGAACATTTTTTCCGCCATCGTGGAGGCGCCCTTCGGCGCGGTCGGCATCCGCACCGACGCGGGCCGCGTGCGCGAACTGGTGTACCTGCCGCCCCATTTTGGTGCGAAAGAGGCGGTCGATGCGGTCGGCGCGCTGGCCGCGCAACAGCTCGGGCAGTACCTGGGCGATCCCGATTTCCGCTTCAGTTTGCCGTTGCTGGACGCCGGCAGCGTCTTCCAGCGCAAGGTGTGGGAAGCGATCGCGTCGATCCCGCGCGGCACCGTGCGCACCTACGGCCAGGTCGCCAAGCACATCGGCTCGGCCCCGCGCGCGGTGGGGCAGGCATGCGGCGCCAACTGGTTTCCGATCATCATTGCGTGCCACCGGGTCACCGCCGCGGGCGGGCTGGGCGGCTTTTCGAACCATGACGATGAGCATGGTTTCCACCTGGGCGTCAAGCGCTGGCTGCTCGCGCACGAAGGGGCCGGCAAGGGACCATGGCAACAGCAATCAATCTTCAACTGATCGACGCCTTTTGCGACCAGCTGTGGCTCGAGCAGGGCCTGGCCAAGAATTCGATCGACGCCTACCGGCGCGACCTGCGCCTGTTCGCGCGCTGGCTGGACGTGACGCGCCCGGCGCTGGCCAGCCTGCATGCGGTCGGCTCTGGCGAGCTGGCAGCGTATTTTTCCGACCGCCATGCCGAGTCCAAGCCGAGCACGGCCAACCGGCGCCTGTCGGTGCTCAAGCGCTTTTACCAGCTGGCGCTGCGCAACAAGGAGGTGACGGCCGATCCGTGCTTGCAGATGGCCTCGGCCAAGCAGCCGCAGCGTTTCGTGCATACCCTGACCGAAGCGCAGGTGGAAGCCTTGCTGCAGGCGCCCGACGTGAACACGCCGCTCGGGCTGCGCGAGCGCACCATGCTCGAAGTGATGTATGCGAGCGGTCTGCGGGTGTCGGAGCTGGTGACCTTGAAAATGAGGGAGCTGAGCCTGAACGATGGCGTGCTGCGCATCACCGGCAAGGGCAGTAAAACGCGGCTGGTGCCGTTTGGCCAGGAAGCGCGCCGCTGGATCGAACGCTACCTGAAAGAGGCGCGTGGCGTCATCCTGAACGGCCAGGTGGACGATGCGCTGTTCGTGACCGGGCGCGGGGGACCGATGACGCGCCAGATGTTCTGGATCCTGATCAAGAAGCATGCGGGCACGGCGGGGATCACGGCGCCCTTGTCGCCGCACACCTTGCGCCATGCGTTCGCCACGCATTTGCTCAATCACGGGGCCGACTTGCGGGTTGTGCAACTTCTGCTGGGGCATGCCGATATTTCGACGACCCAGATTTACACGCATGTTGCGCGCGAGCGCATGAAGCGACTGCACGCCGAGCATCACCCACGTGGTTAATTCAAATGCCGAACGCATAACTGCGTCATAATGCTAAGTAAGTGTGCAGAAATTATTGTGATTTTTAGCGAACAGAAGCGGATGCCTTGCAAGGCGCACGCCGCGACGCAGTGCGTGTACTGCTAGCGGTGGGCAACACAGCAAGGCGCCGCTGATGGAAGCTGGAAATTGCAAGAATTTATGTGCACTTACTTAACTTACTACCCCCTTTCTTTTATAACCCAAGAGGTGATCCATGGCTAAAACTAATTTCCAGTACGAAAAGCGGCAGAGGGAATTAGAGAAAAAGAAAAAGGCGGACGAGAAGGCCAAGCGCAAGCTGGAAGCCAAAACGACGCCTGGTGGTGAAGACAATGAGGCGGCCGATGAGGATGACGCCGAGGAAGCGAAGCCCGAATAGGCCGGCCTCTCCCGGCCACTGGCGCAGGCGGGTCCGGCCAGGTTCGCGCCGGGCCGCCAGCCGGCGCAGCGTCTCGGCCAGCGGCCGGCAAACCTACTTTTTGTTCACCTGGCGTGCGGTGTCATGGTATTGCCAGAGCACATTGACGATCTTCCACTCGCTGCGCTGGTTCTTGTACAGGTGCATATAGTCGATCCACTCGTCGGCGCTCAGCTTGACGGTTGCCACCCGCTGGTCGACATCGAGGATCTTGATGTCCACCCGCGGCTGCGCCGGAAATTTTGTACCGTCCCGGTTGTAGGTCCTGGCCACCTTGAGCATGGCGTCGAAGTCGGTCTGCATGATGAATTCAGTGCCGTCGGCCGCCTGCCAGTAGGTGCGCTTGGCGAGCTTGGGATCGAGGCCGCGTTCCATGCGCGCCGGATCGGCCTTGTGTTGCGACTCGATATAGTCGCGCACCGCACGTTCGATCAAGGCATTCTCGGTGGCCTCGGCCGCCTGCGCCATCAGCGGTGCGGTTGCGCACAGCAAAAACAGTAAACAGCGTTGCATGGGTATCCTTCGTTGGCAGGCGCGAGGCGCATGGGAACATCAAACCGGTCCCCACGCCATCGACGCGTGTTGCGATTCAAAAATAGCACGCCTGGTCAAACGCCGAGCGCGACCTTGTCTTCGTCATGCTGGCCCTCATGCTCGTCCTGTTGATCACCCTTGAACCAGCGCGCCGCGCGCTTGCCCAGGCTGTCGAGGTAAGTGTACGCCACCGGCACCACCACCAAGGTCAGCAGGGTTGAGGTAATCACCCCGCCGATCACCGCGCGTCCCATCGGCGCCTGCGATTCGCCGCCGTCGCCCATGCCGATCGCCATCGGCAGCATCCCGAAGATCATCGCCAGGGTCGTCATCAGGATCGGCCGCAGGCGCACTTGCCCCGCTTCCAGGATCGCGTCGTGCTGGTTCTTGCCCTCGCGCTGGCCGTGATTGGTGAAGTCGACCAGCAAGATCGCGTTCTTGGTCACCAGCCCCATCAGCATCACAATCCCGATCACCGAGAAAATATTCAGGGTGCTGCCGGTCACCAGCAGGGCAATGAGCACCCCGATCATCGACAAGGGCAGCGACACCATGATCGCGATCGGTTGCAGGAAGCTGCCGAACTGCGAGGCCAGCACCAGGTAAATGAAGATCACCGCGATCCCCAGCGCCGCGCCGGCCGCGCCCATGGTTTCGGCCATCTGCTCGGCGTCGCCGCCGACGTCGAAACGCACGCCGTCGGGCAGCGCGATGCTCTTCATGGCCAGCTTGACGTCGCCATCCACGTCGCCGGTCGGACGCCCTTCGGCGCTGGCATAGATCGCCACCCGCCGTTCCAGCGCCTGGCGCTTGAGCACCTGGGGGCTGGTCGACGCCACGAATTGGACCACCTGGCGCAGCGGCACCATCACCGGATTGCCATCGGCATCGCGCTTGCTCGAGGCCACCGACAGGTCGGCCAGGTCGGCCACCTTCTGGCGCCCCGACTTGGGCAACTGCACGTTGACGTCGTAATTCTGTCCGTCCGGCGCCAGCCAGCGGCTGATCTGGTCGCCCGCAACAAAAGGCCGCAGCGCCAGCCCGATCTGCTGGGTCGACAGCCCCAGGTCGCTGGCCAGCTCGTTGTTGATCTTGACGATGGTGGCCGGATTGGCGCCCTCCTGGCTGTATTCCAGGTCGGCGATGCCCTTGATGGCGCGCATCTTGTCCATCAGCTGGTGCGCCACGGCGTCCAGTTTCGCTTCATCCTGGCCCAGGATCGCGATGAAGATCGGCTTCCAGCCGACCGACATGGTGATCCCGGCGATGGACTCCAGGCGCGCGCGGATCAGGCGTTCGACTTCCTTCTGCGAGCGCCGGCGGGTCTTGTTCCGGTCGCTCAGTTTCAGGTTCATCTGGGCCGTGTGGCGCCCGTTGTCGGTGCCCACGGTGGTGATCGCGCTATCGATATCCTTGAACTCCTTGAGCGCCGCTTCGACCTGCTGCATCTTCTGGTCGGTGTATTCCAGGCTCGACCCGACCGGGGCCTTGAACTCCATGTGGATATAGCCGTCGTCGGTTTCCGGGAACATCTCGCCGCCGATCAGCGGGGTCAAGGCCAGGCTGCCGACGAACAGGGCGGCCGCCAGCGCCAGGGTGGCCTTGCGCCAGCGCAGCGCCAGTTCCAGCACCTTGCCGTACCAGAGGTGCAGGCGTTCGATGCCATGCTCGATCCTCTCCATGCCGCGCCCGAGCCAGGGCAGGTACTTGAAACGGTCCTTGACCGGGTCGCGCCACACCGACGAGAGCATCGGGTCGAGCGTGAAGCTGACGAACAGCGACACCATTACCGCCACCGCCACCGTGATCCCGAACTGCAGGAAGAAGCGCCCGATGATGCCTTCCATGAAAGCGACCGGCACGAACACGGCCACGATCGCAAACGTGGTGGCCATCACCGCCAGCCCGATTTCGTTGGTGCCGTCGTTGGCGGCCTGGTGGTGGCTCTTGCCCATGCCGAGGTGGCGCACGATGTTTTCGCGCACCACGATGGCGTCGTCGATCAACAGGCCGATGCACAGCGACAGCGCCATGAGGGTGAGGAAGTTGAGCGTGAAACCGAAGAACTTCATGGCGATGAAGCTGGCCATCACCGAAATCGGCAACGTCAAGCCGGTGATGATGGTGCTGCGCCACGAGTGCAGGAACAGGAACACGATCAGCATGGTCAGCAGCGCGCCTTCCATGATGGTGCGCTTGACGTTGTCGAGCTGCTTTTGCACGCGCTCGGACTGGTCTTCGACGATGGCGAGGTGTATATCGGCCGGCAAGGTGGTGCCGAGCGCGGTGACCGCCTTCTTGATCGCGGTACCCACTTCGACCACGTTGGCGTCCTGGATCTTGGTCACTTCGAGCGTGATGGCGCGCTTGCCGTTGATGCGCGAGATCGAGGTTTCTTCCTGCTCGCCGTCGATCACGTCGGCCACCTGGTCGAGGTACACCGGGCCGCTGGCGCGGCGCGCCACGATGATCTTGTTAAAGCCGCGCGCATCCTTGATCTTGCCTTCGATGCGCACCAGCCGTTCGGCCGCGCCATACGCGATATTGCCGGCCGGCAGATTGGTGTTGGTGCTCTGGATTGCGCGCAGCACTTCGTCCACGCCGATGTTCTGGCTGGTCAGGCCGTCGGGCCGGATATGCACCAGGATCTGGCGGTTGGTGGTGCCGTGTACGCGCACCTGGCCGACGCCCGCCACGCCTTGCAGGCGCTTGGTGATGACTTGCTCGGTCAGGGTCGACAGTTCGCGCAGGGTGCGGGTGTCGGACATGAGCGACAGTTCGACGATGGCGCGGCTGTTGTCGCCTTCTTCACGGGCGATGAACGGTTCCTTGGCTTCCTTCGGAAAGCCGGGGCGCGCCAGCCCGATCTTGTCGCGCATGTCGGTCATGGCCTTGTCCATATTGGTCGACAGGTGGAATTCGACTTGCACCCCGGCCCGGCCTTCCCAGGAATTGCTGCGGATTTTCTTCACGCCGCTGACGGTGTTGATGGCGTCTTCGAGCGGACGGGTGATGTCGTTCTCGACCTGTTCGGGCGAGGCGCCGGGATAGTTGACCTGCACGTAGGCCACCGGAATGGCGACGTTGGGCATGCTTTCCACGCCCAGCCGGCGGTACGAGAACAGGCCGAGCACGACCAGCGCCACCATCACCATCGTGGCGAACACCGGATTCTTGATACTGGTTGTTGTGATCCACATGGTGTCAACCTTTCGGGGCGGCGGGGGCCGCCGGCGCCGTGTCGGCGGTGGCGGTGGCGGCCGGCTCGCTGAGCTTGACCTGGCTGCCCGGCTTGACCGCGTCCAGCCTGGCGGTGATCACGCGCGCGCCCGGTTCGATGCCTTCGGTCACTTCGACCATGCCTTCATCCTCGTTGCGCAGGCCCAGGGTGACCGGGCGCGACACCACCTTGCCGGCTTCGACCACGTAGACCACGTCCTTTTCCTTGTCCTTGCGCAGGGCCGCGAACGGCAGCAGCGGGCGCACGGCCGACTTTTGCGTGGTGATCGATCCCTTGGCGAACATGCCGCCGCGCAGGGCGCCGTCGGCATTGTCGACACTGATATAGACCAGCATCGCGCGCGAACCGGTTTCGGTGGTCGGGTTGATGCGCGTCACCTTGCCGGCAAAGGTGCGGGCCGGATAGCCGTCGACCCGGAAGTGTACTTCATGGCCGATTTTTACACGCGGAATGTCGGAGGCCGGCACCTGCGCCTCCAGCGTCAATTGGCGCAGGTTGACGATGGAAAACGCCGCCATGTCGGGCGAGAGCTTGTCGCCGGCCTGCACGTGGCGCTTGCTGACCACCCCGGCCAGCGGCGCGCGGATGACGGTGTCGTTCAAGGCGATGCGCGCCAGGTCGACCTGGGCCTGGGCCGCGCGCACGCTGGCGCGCGCCAGCGCCACGCTGTTGTCGGTGGTGTCGTAAGCGTTTTGCGAAATGTATTTTTGCGCCAGCAAAGCGCCGCTGTTGGCATTGTTCTTGGTGGCCATCGACAGGCGCGCGCTGGCCTCGTCGAGCGCGGCTTGCTGCTGCGCCAGGCGCGCTTTCTGGTCGGCCTGGTCGAGGCGCGCCAGGACTTGCCCGGCGCTCACGTTCATGCCTTCCTGCACGGTCGTTTCCAGCACCTGGCCGGAGACCTTGGACTTGACGGTGGCCTGGGTCAGCGGCGCCAGCGAGCCGGACAGCGGCATGTTGACGCTCAGGGCGGCGCTAGCAACCGCCGCCACGTCGGCCCGCGCCAGTTCGTATACCGGCTCCGCCTTGGCGGCCGCCAAGGCCTCCTGTTTCGCGGTGGCCCCGGCCGGCTTGGGGCCGGCCAGGGCGAACCAGGCGCCGGCGCTGGCGGCGACGACCAGCACGCCGAGCGCGGGGGCGCGCCAGCGTGGCTTGCGAAGGGGAATCTGGGCCGGCGCGCTGGGCAAGGTCTCGAGTTTCATGGTGGCGTGGTCTTCTTCTGGTCGGACGGGTGGCTGGAGGCGATTCGGGAGCGCCGCCGCTCCGTCCTGGGTGCAGGATGGAGGCAGGTGCGCATATTGTCACTATAGAAAATGCGCGTACCGCGCGCACGCCGAATGCGACAGAGCGCCGTTCCGGCACGATGAACTGCAAAAAAACCCGACAAAGCGCAAATTTTGCTAGTAAGAAACAATTCTCCCGGCCTTGGCTTTGCGTGCGCGCAAACGGAACCGAACCCGCGTGGTCAGAATGGGTCTAACTATTGATTCACGATACGGACCGGCCAGCCGCCGGCCTTGGCCAATGAGATGAAGGGATTACCGTGAGTGCTAACAAACCTGCCGAAGCGGGCAGTATCGAACCGGAAGGACCAGGGCGCGACGCGCTCGACGTCCTGTACCGCTTCGTCGCTGCCCTTGAACTGGCGCCGACGGTGGCCGTGCACAGCACCGACCGCAACGGCATCGTGCGCTACTGGAACCATACCTGCGCCGACGTGTTCGGCATCAGCGCGGCCGACGCGGTCGGGCGGCCCCTGACCAGCCTGGCCTCGCACCTGGACCGCGAAGAAGACTTCCGCAACACGCTCGAGACTGTATGGAAGACCGGCCGCACGGCGCCGCCGCGCGACTGGCACATCCGGCGCGAGGACGGTACCGAGCGCTGGCTGTACTCGACCTACTTCCCGGTGCTGCGCGATGGCGTGACGCAGCAGCTGTTCTGCATGGAAGTCGACATCAGCAAGCGCAAGGTCGATGAAGCGAGCCTGGTCGAGGCGGGCGCCAACTTCCGCCAGTTGTTCGAACGCTCGACCGACGCCATCGTGCTCAAGGGCAACGGCATCGTCGACGCCAACCCGGCCGCCGTGGCGCTGTTCCGCTGCGGCGGCAAGCAAGACATCGTCGGCAAGACCCTGCTCGATTTTTCGCCCGCGGTGCAGGCCACCGGCGAAACCTCGGTGGTGGCCGACGCCGCCCTGACGGCGCGCGCTTTCATCGATGGCAACTATCGCTACGAGTGGGAATTTTGCCTGGCGGACGGCACCCATATCTGGGCCGAAGTGCTGCTCACCTCGGTCACCCTGGACCACGAATTCCTGTCCTACGCGGTGCTGCGCGACATTTCCCCGCGCAAGGCGGCCGAGCATGCGCTGGCCATGGCGGCGCGCGTGTTCGAAAATTCGCGCGACGCCATCCTGATCACCGACCGCCATTACCGGGTCATTGCCGTGAACCACGCTTTCACCGTGCTGACCGGCATCGAGGCGGGCGAGGTGATGGGCGGCGAAGTGCCGGGCTTGCATTCGGGCATGCACGCAACCTCGTTCTACCAGCAGATCTGGGATTTTGTCGCCGTCCACGACCACTGGGAAGGCGAGGTCTGCTGCGTGCGACGCGGCGATGAAGATTACCCGGTGTGGGTGGCGGTCACGGCGATCCGCGACAGCGTCGAGCAGGTCTCCAATTACATGGCGATCATGAGCGACATCACCGAGCGCAAGCGGGCCGAGGAACAGACCCGCCACCTGGCCGAGCACGACTTCCTGACCGACCTGCCGAACCGCGTGCTGTTCCTCGACCGCCTGCAGCAGGCGCTGGTGTCGGCGCGGCGCCAGCACAACAAGGTGGCGGTCATGTTCCTCGACCTGGACCGCTTCAAGGGCATCAACGACAGTTTCGGCCACCACGTGGGCGACGCCGTGCTCAAGGAAGTGGCCACGCGCCTGACCGGCTGCGTGCGCGGGGTCGATACGGTCAGCCGCCAGGGCGGCGACGAGTTCGTGGTGATCCTGGCCGACATCGGCGGGGTCGACCAGGCCGCCCACGTGGCCACCAGCGTCATGCGCGCGGTGGCGCAGCCGGTGCGCGGCAATGGCCACACGATCAGCCTGTCGGTCTCGATCGGCATCGCGATCTGCCCGGACGACGGGCTCGACGTCGATACCCTGCTGCGGCATGCCGACGTGGCCATGTATCACGCCAAGCAGAACGGGCGCAACGCCTTCAGTTTTTTCAACGCCGAGATGAACGCGCATGTCATCGAGCGGGTCCAGATCGAGAACGAATTGCGGCACGCGCTGTCGAACCAGGAGTTCTTCCTGGAATACCAGCCCGAGGTCAACATCGCCAGCGGCCTGACCATCGGCGTCGAAGCGCTGTTGCGCTGGCGTCATCCGCAGCGCGGGCTGCTCATGCCGCACCAGTTCATCCCGGTGGCCGAAGAATGCGGGCTGATGGTGCCGATCGGCGAGTGGGTGCTGCGCCAGGCCTGTTCGCAGGCGCGCGCGTGGCGCGATGAAGGCTGCCCGGTGGTGGTGGCGGTCAATCTGTCCGGCGCGCAGTTCCTGCACGGCGGGCTGGTACACAGCGTCGATGAAGCGCTGCGCCTGTCCGGGCTGGCGCCCGAGTTCCTCGACCTGGAAATCACCGAAAGCGTCATCATGCGCGGCGACGAGGCGACCGCGGCCACCGTCGCCGCCCTGCGCGGGCGCGGGGTGCAGCTGACGATCGACGACTTCGGCACCGGCTATTCGAGCCTGAACTTCTTGCGCCGCTACCCGCTGACCAAGCTCAAGATCGACCGCTCGTTCGTGGACGAGATTCCGCAGGACGATACCACGGCCACCCTGATCCCGGCCATCATCGCGGTGGCGCGCAGCCTCAAGCTGCGCGTGATCGCCGAGGGGGTCGAGACGGCCGAGCAGCTGATGTTTTTACAGCAGCACGGCTGCGACGATTACCAGGGCTTTTACGCCAGCATGGCCTCGACCGAGCCGGACCTCAAGCCGCGCCCCCGTTAAGCCCCGCGCGGGCCGTCGAACAGGCGGATGCGCGCCAGCACCTGGCCGTGGTCGGACGCCTCGGGCAGTTCCAGCACCACGTGGTCGTTCAGGTAGACCACGTCCACCACGTCGCCGATGGCGTTGGGCAAGGATGCGTTGAATTCTTCCGACACCAGGATGTGGTCGATGGTCGTGTAGTGGCTGTCGTGCAAGATGGAAAAGCCCACGTGGCGCAGATGGTCTTGCCGTTGCTGCAACTGGTAGGCGTCGAACATGCGCTCGCCCAGAGTGTTGCCGTTACCCAGCACGAGCATGGTGCTCACCGCGTCGGCCACGTCATTAAAGTCGCCCAGCACCACGCGCGGACGGCGGTTTTCTTTGGCTAATTGACTCAACAACACGCGCAGGGCGGCGGCCTCGGTGCCGCGCCGGATCAGCGAGCGCAGGCAGGCCAGCGCGTACAGTTGCGCATCGTCGCTGTTGGCGCCGCTGCTGTTGCCGGTGTTGTAGTCGGGCCGCTTGGACTTGAGGTGTACCACCACCACATCGACCGTACAGTCGGGCGAGACGATCACCGGCGCATGGATCACGGCGCGCGAAAAGCGGTCGGCCTCGCGGCTGCCGGGCGGCAGCGCCACGCCCTCGGGAAACGCCAGGTGTGCCACGCCGGGCGCGGCCAGCGGCAGGCGCGACACCAGCGCCACGCTCGGCGTGAGGCGTTCGGCGGCCGGATCGGGATCGAAGCCGACATGGACGGCGTCGCGGTAGCGGCGGGTGCGCGCCAGCGCGGCAAGCAGGGCGGCCTGCGAAAAAATCTCCTGGAAACCGATCACGTCGGCGTCGAGCAGGTCGATCTGGCGCGCGGTCCAGTCCAGCTTGGCCTCGTACTCCGCCGGGGTGGTGGGCAAGAGATTGTCGTACAGCTTCACGCCCGGTGGGGCGAGGTTGTACAGGTTAAACGTGGCAAAGCGAATTTCTTGCTGCATAATAAGAAACTCCTCATTGAACGTTGAGCGTATCACGCATGGCCAAGAAAGAGCATATTTCCGAAACCCCGGCGACGCAGTTCCTGCGCAAGCACCGGGTCGATTTCTCGGAACACCCGTATCCGTATGAAGAACATGGCGGCACCTCGGTGTCGGCGCGCGAGCTTGGCGTGCCCGAACATGCGGTGGTCAAGACCTTGGTGATGCAGGACGAGGCGGCCAGGCCGCTGATCGTGCTGATGCACGGCGACTGCAAGGTCTCGACCAAGAACCTGGCGCGCGCGATTCCCTGCAAGTCGGTCGAGCCGTGCAAGCCGGAGGTGGCGCAGCGCCATTCCGGTTACCAGATCGGCGGCACCTCGCCATTCGGCACCCGGAAGGCCTTGCCGGTGTATGTGGAGCAAGGCATCCTGGCGCTCGACAAGATCTATATCAATGGCGGCCGGCGCGGCTATCTGGTCGGCATCGCGCCGCAGGTGCTGGTGGCGCTGCTGGCGGCGCGGCCGGTGCTGTGCGCGCTGGAAGAATAGGCCGATACTGCGTCATGGCCGGCCGCACCCGGCAATGGAATACTGTCATTATTGGCGTTGCTGCGCGCCACCATCGTTGTGAAAATGTCCAATTCTCACAAAGATACGTGGTTTTATTGCAAATAGTTCATGGAAATGTGAAAAATCGCGTGCTCAAACGTTAGCACGGTCCAGTCCGGCAGGATAATACGCACCCAAGTTGCATATATATAGATCCTGAAACGCTGAACCGGAGTTGATATGAGACGTCTGTTGAACTACCTGGCAATCCTTGCCCTCACCAGCGGGGTGTTGACCGCATGCGGCGATAACACCGGCGCATCCGGCCCCGGCCGCGCAGCCGGGGCGGACACGCCGCCGCCTGTCGTCAGCGCCGCTGGCGCCGCTGCTCCCGATGTCGCAGTGGCCGGCGTGATGAGCGGAGGCGGCGCCAACGTCGCCGACACCGCTGCCAACGCCACCGCCGAGCCTGGCGTCGCCCCGATCGCCAACGCCACCACCATGGGCGTGGCCGCCGCTGCCTCGACCACGCAATGGACATTTTGCGCCAACGAAAACAGCAGTTGCGTTTTCAATGGCAACCAGACCGTGCGCTATGGCGCGGGCGAGCGCTTCGTCAGCAAGACGCTTGGCTGGGGCGCCGCGTGCAACAGCGCCACCTTCGGCGATCCGGCGCCGGGCGTAGCCAAGCATTGCGACGTCACCAGCGCCTGGAAAGCGTGCAGCGTCGAGGGCGCCCAGTGTACCTTTACCGATACGCGCACCGTGCGCTTCGGTTCCGGCACCAGCTTCATGAGCAAGACGGCGACCGGCGGCGTCGCTTGCAACAGCAATGTCTTCGGCGATCCGACGCCAGGCATCGCCAAGCGCTGCGACAGCGCCCCCGTCACATGGACCTTGTGCGCCACCGAAGGCGGCCGCTGCAATTTCAGCGGCACCAATGCGGTGCTGTTCGGGGCGGAGGGCAAGTATTACACCTATACCAAGACCGATGGCGTCGATTGCGCCGTGGGTCCCGCCATGGCCAACCCGGCCCCGGGCCTGGTGAAAAACTGCTATATCCCCGGCGCACCGCTTGCCGACGCCACGCCACCTGTTGTCGGCGATCCACGCATCGGCAGCATCGAGCTGGCGCAATCGCAGCTGTTCGACAGCAGCGACAGCGCCCTGATCCTGATTAACAGCAAGGCGGTGATGGTCAAGGTCAACGCCCTGAGCAACAATCCAGCGCTGGCCAAGCCGGACGGCAAAATCCAGGTCAAGGATGCGAACGGCAATGTGCTGCGCGAGATCGCCTTGAGCAAACCTGCCGGTGCGCTGCCTGCCAGCGTGCCCGTCGTGCCCGACAGGAACACCTCGTACATCGGCATCGTGCCCGCCGAGCTGGTGCGTCCCGGCCTGCGCCTGAGCGTGGTCCTGTCGAATGGCCAGAGCATGACCATCAATCCAAGGGTGGGCGGCGGCGTGCCGATGGACCTGATCGTGATTCCGGTCCAGATCGGCAGCTCGGTCGGCAAGGTCGTCAGCAATCTGCGCGACTTCGTGCAGGACCGCATTCCGGTGTCGGCCGTGAACCAGAGCGGCCGCGCGCCGTATGTCTCGTCGCGCGTGACCCGCCTGCCTGCCACCGAGGCCGAATGGCGTACCGCGTTCGGCAAGATCCTGGGCGAAATCGGCGATTTGCACCGCCTGGAAGGCGCCAACAATCGCCAGCATTACTTCGGCATCATTCCGAAAGCCAGTTACGGCCTGGCCGGCCTGGCCTATGTGCCGGGCAATGCCGGCGTGGCCGCCGATATTCCGTCGATGAGCGAAGACGGCTTGCGCGGCACCGTCGTCCACGAACTGGGCCACAACTACCGCCTGAACCACGCCGCTTGCGGCGGCGCCGGCTCGCCGGACCCGAAGTATCCCTACCCGAACGCGCAACTGGGCACGGGCAACCATTACACCTGGGGTTATCTGTTCAGCCGTGGGGCGTTCTTCGATCCGCGCAGCCCGAATCTCCATGACATCATGAGTTATTGCGGAGGCAGCACCTTTTCGGACTACAACACCCATTTGATGCAGGCATTCCTGACCCCGGCCGACGCGCTCAGGACGTCGGCGGTGAGCGCCGCAGCGCAGGACCTGGTGCTGATCAGCGGCCAGATCAGCGGCGACAAGGCAAGCCTGTCGCCACTGAAATCGTTCGTCGGCCGTGCCAGCCTGCCGGCCATGGGCGAGTACACCTTGCGCATCGTGACCGGCAAAGGCACGCTCGCGTATCCGTTCGCCACCCTGGTGGTCGACCATGCCGACGAAGCGGCAGCGCACAACTTCAGCTTCGCGATTCCGAATCCGGGTCCGATCGTCAGTATCTCGGTGCTCAAGGGCATGGCCAAGCTGATGCAGGCGAGCGCCCGTCCGGTTCCGGAAAACAGTGCCCAGGGCCAGGCAGCGCTGGTGCGGGTGCGCGAGCAAGCCGGCACGGTGCAACTGAACTGGGATCGCGCGAGCTATCCCTACCTGACCGTGACCGTGGTCAACGATGCCGGGCGCTCGACCCTGGCGCAGGATCTGCAAGGGGGGAGCGCGGTCTTGTCGCTGGGTCCCTTGCCGGCCGGTGGCGCGTTCGAATTGAGCCTGTCCGATGGCGTCAATTCGGTGCTCGTCAAGCAGCCGCGCGCCAGCGGGGCCGAGTAAGGGGCGATTAAGCCCTCGTCACAGAAAACGGCCCGCAAGGGCCGTTTTGCTTTTGCATGTCGAGCGACGAGCTAGCGGTGCTGGCGCAGGCGACAAGACGCTGTTGATGCAGGACGAGGCGGCCAAGGCGCCGATCGTGCCGATGCACGGCGACCGCAAGGCTTCGACCGGGAACCTGGCCCGGCCCGTCAGGAGTATCTGTACGAACTGCCGTTGAAGCCATCAAAGCCTTTTCCCTTGAATACCATCGGGCCGTCCATGGTGACGAGCACGCGCTCGCCGTCCCACTGCAGCCAAGGCGTATTCTCGCTGCCCGGCTCCGAGGTCTGGCCCGACGGCCCCAGCGAAATCTGGTCGCCGTCGATCATCGCCGTGCCGATCACGTAGGTGTACACGCTGCTGCTCGTGGCCGCCTTGCTGCCGTTGAAGTCGAAGGCGCATTCAACCACTTGCTCGCCGTACTCCATGCGCATGATAGGCTTGAGCGAGGCCACCGACACCGAGCCATTGCCCACCGCCGAGTAGACGCTGAACACCAGCGCCACGCGTCCGCCCGAGAGCTGGGCGAGGGCCGGATTGACCTCGACCGTTTCGGTGGCCGGCTGCTTGGCGGAGGCCACCTGGACGTCGCCCATGTGATGCACGTAGGGCGCCTTGTCGAAGGCGCCGGCGCGGTCGGGGGCGGTGATGAAGTTCATGCGGCCGTCGGGCAGCAGCACGCCGACGCGCAGGTCGAGGTCGTCGTTGTTGCTATTGCTGTCGCCGTTGTCCCGCCAGGTGG
Organism: Massilia genomosp. 1; assembly: GCF_011682185.1. Lineage (NCBI taxonomy): Bacteria > Pseudomonadati > Pseudomonadota > Betaproteobacteria > Burkholderiales > Oxalobacteraceae > Massilia > Massilia genomosp. 1. Next base: position 6,986 of record NZ_WHJF01000010.1, on the reverse strand, counting down.
CGCGCACCACCAGTTTTTTGGGCGCGCCCGCGCCTTTGACCAGCGAGACCACATGCCGTTCGCCGGGCTTGGTCAGGGTGACCTTGGACAGCGACACCTTGGGCGCGGCGGGCGCCGGCGCCGGTGCGGGTGCAGCCGGCGCCTTGGCGCCGGTATCTTCCGCGCCGCCGTAATGGGCGAGCAGGGCCGACAGGCCGCCGGCAAAGCCCTGGCCCACGGCGCCGTAGCGCCAGGCGCCGTCGCGCAGGTACAGTTCGCCCACGATGACCGCTTTTTCGGTGTCGAAGTCGGCGCCGGAAAAACCGAAGCGCGCCGTGCCCAGGGTCATCGCGCTGTGCCCGAGGCGCTTCATGTTGCCCTCGCCGTCGATCGAGGCGGCGAACACCAGGCGCTCGATGGTCGCCGGCAGTTTGGCCAGGTCGATGGCGAAGATGCTGGCGTCGCCGCGCGTGTCGTACCTGACGGCATCGGCCGGGCTGGCCTTCTGGTTAAAGAAGATCATGAAGCGCTCGTCCGACAGGCGGCTGTTGGCGTCCAGCCCGAAGCAAGCAACGTCGATCACCAGCCCGGCCGGCGCCATCTCCACCGTCACGTTGAAGGGGCCGGAGCAGCCTATGTCGGCCAGCTTCCCTTTTTGCCCGCGTCCTATCTCGTTCATGTTCATCCTCAAAAAGTGGTAACGCGAACGGTCAGCACACGCCGCGTGCGGGAATTATAGCGTGCAAAGAAGCCAATATTGCACGGATCGTCGTTTCTTTTGCGCAATAGGCATGCGCTCCGTGCAGCGTCCCGCTGTCGCTGCGCGCCAACTGTTGACGGGGTGGAAGCGATGCCGGCGCGGGCATGCGTTGCGGCCGGGGTAATCGGGCCGCGACTATGGTGTATATTCACGCCCGGCGCGTGGCGCCTGTTCACAACACGAGAGACAATCATGAATACAGCAATTTTCGCCATCGTCGCCTACCTGATCGGCTCGATTTCCTTCGCCGTGGTGATGAGCCGCGTGTATGGCCTGTCCGATCCGCGCACCTACGGTTCCAAAAACCCGGGCGCGACCAACGTGCTGCGCAGCGGCAACAAGGGCGCGGCGATCGCCACCCTGATCGGCGACGCCGCCAAGGGCTGGTTCGCGGTATGGCTGGCGATTTTGCTGGCGCCCAAGTTTGGCGTGGGCACGGCCGGCATCGCGCTGGTGGCCATTGCGGTCTTCCTGGGGCACCTGTGGCCGGTGTTCTTCCGCTTCGTGGGCGGCAAGGGCGTGGCGACCGCGCTCGGCGTGCTGCTCGGGATCAACATCTGGCTGGGCCTGGCGACCGCGCTGGTGTGGCTGGCGGTGGCTTACACCTTCCGTTATTCGTCGCTGGCGGCGCTGGTGGCATCGGTGTTCGCACCGCTGTATGTCGGGGTCATGTTCGGCATCAACGAACTGTTTTTCGCCGTCGTGGCGATGAGTTCGCTGCTGCTGTACCGCCACAACCAGAACATCGCGAACTTGATGGCCGGCAAGGAAAGCAAGATCGGCAGCAAATCGGGCGAGGCCAAAAAATAGGGTGTGCATGTCGCTTGCGTCGCTTGGCGCTAGAATGGAACGCCCGACTGACTGGAGCCCCTGGTGACCAAGCTGAAAATTGATTTTGTATCCGATATCTCCTGCCCCTGGTGCGTGATTGGCCTCAAGTCGCTGGAACAGGCGATTGGCCGCCTGGACGGCGTGGCCAGCGCCGAACTGCACTTCCAACCGTTTGAACTCAATCCGCGCATGGTCGCCGAAGGCCAGGATATCGGCGAACACCTGACCGAAAAATACGGCGCCACGCCGGAGCAGGGCGCGCAGACGCGCGAGATGATCCGCGCGCGCGGGGCCGAGCTGGGCTTTACCTTCGACATGGATGCGCGCAGCCGCATCTACAACACCTTCGACGCGCACCGTTTGCTGCACTGGGCCGAGCAGCAGGGGCGCCAGCGCGAACTGAAAATGGCCTTGTTCGAAGCTTACTTCAGCAAGGGCGACAGCCCTGGCGACCATGCCGTGCTGGCCCGCGTGGCGGGCGAAGCGGGCCTGGACGCGGCGGCGGCGGCCGAGGTGCTCGCCAGCGGCGCCTACGCCGCCGAGGTGCGCGAGCGCGAGCAGTTCTACCAGCAGCAAGGCATCCATTCGGTGCCGGCGATCATCATCAACGACCGGCATCTGATTTCCGGCGGACAGCCGCCGGAAGTGTTCGAGCAGGCGCTGCGCCAGATCGCGGCCGAATCCACAGACCACCTCACGTCAACGGAGCAATAAGATGCCAACAGCCAGCTGGAACGGCGCCGTGATCGCCGAAGCATCGGATGAGCAGGTGCAGATCGTTGAAAACAATGTGTATTTCCCGATGTCGGCGGTGAAGCAAGACTATCTGCAGCCGAGCGCGACCGAGACCAAGTGCCCGTGGAAGGGGACGGCGAACTATTTCAGTTTGCTGGTCGATGGTCAAACCAATCGCGACGCGGTGTGGACCTACCGCGCGCCGTTCGATGCGGCCAGGCAGATTGCCGGGCATGTAGCGTTCTGGAAGGGTGTGACCGTTCAGCGTTGACCTGACAAGCCATCGGTTCCGGCATTGCCGGAACCGGCTTCCCGTTTTGCTGCGCCGTACACTAACGGTACACAAAACCGCCCATCCCGGCGCCTCTGGCCGTTCAATTCACTCTCCCTCACTCTCGTTTCCCGCTGGCACGCCACTTGCTGATGCTGTTGCTAACGGCGCAGGTCCGCGCCTCGCTTGCCAAACGAGGGAACCATGAGCACAGACCGCACCACCAAGCTGTCCCGCCGCACCCTGCTCAAGGCCGGCGCCGTCTCCTTGACCGGCCTTGCCGGCGGCGGCGTGTTCGCCGCCGGTTCCGACAAACCCGAAAAAGAAGAAATCAAGGTCGGCTTCATCCCCCTGAGCGACTGCGCCTCCGTGGTCATGGCCTCGGTGCTCGGCTTCGATAAAAAGTACGGCATCAAGATCATCCTGAGCAAGGAATCGTCCTGGGCCAGCGTCCGCGACAAACTGGTCAACGGCGAACTCGACGCCGCGCATGTGCTCTATGGCTTGCTGTATGGCGTCCAGATGGGCGTGGGCGGCGCCAAAAAGGACATGGCGGTGCTGATGAACCTGAACCACAAGGGCCAGGCCATCACCCTCTCCAAAAAAGTGGCCGACAAAGGCGGCGTGGACGGCGCCTCCCTCGCCAAACTGATGCAAGCGGACAAGCGCGAGTATGCCTTCGCCCAGACTTTTCCGACCGGCACCCACGCCATGTGGCTGTACTGGCTGGCCACCTACGGCATCAACCCGCTCAAGGATGCCAAGGTCGTCACCGTGCCGCAGCCGCAGATGGTGGGCAATATGCGGCTCGGCAATATGGACGGCTTTTGCGTGGGCGAGCCGTGGAACCACCGCGCCATCGTGGACCTGGGCTTGCTGGTGCTGCTGTGGCAGATTTTGTCGCTCAACAATAGCAGCTTTCCATCGCCCGCCGTCACCTTGGCCGAAGCGCTGCGCATGTTCGCCGACCCTTTCTACCGCAACGGCCCCAACGACCAGGGCATCGGCTGGAATATCCTGGCCTCGCTCAAGCGGGTGGCGCTCGGTTTCGGCTTGGCGGCGGCGGTCGGGATTCCGCTTGGCTTCCTGACCGGGCGTTTCGGCTTTCTGGCGGGCATGTTCAATCCGATCATCAGCTTGCTCAAGCCGGTCTCGCCGCTGGCCTGGCTGCCGATCGGCTTGCTGGTGTTCAAGTCGGCCGACCCGGCGGCGATCTGGTCGATTTTCATCTGCTCGATCTGGCCGATGATCGTCAACACCGCTAGCGGCGTGCGGCGCGTGCCGCAGGATTACATGAACGTGGCGCGCGTGCTGCAACTGTCGGAGTGGAAAATTTTCACAAAGATATTGCTGCCCTCGGCGCTGCCCCACATGCTGACCGGCGTGCGCCTGGTCACCGGCACCGCCTGGCTGGTGATCGTCGCGGCCGAGATGCTGACCGGCGGCGTGGGTATCGGCTTCTGGGTGTGGGATGAGTGGAACAAGCTGAACGTGCCGCACATCATCATCGCCATCGTCGTCATCGGCGTGGGCGGGCTGGTGCTCGAACTTGCCCTGGTGACGCTGGCCAAGGCCTTTACCTACGACGAAGCGGGGACCTGATATGAACAAGAAATTCATTGAAGTGCAGCACGCCGAGATGGTGTTCGACACCCGCAAGGGCCGCTTTCACGCGCTCAGCAACGTCAACCTGACGGTGGCGCAGGGCGAGTTCGTCACCCTGATCGGCCACTCGGGCTGCGGCAGGACCATCGCCCGAGCGCGGCGTGGTGTTCCAGAATCACGCGCTGTTGCCCTGGCTGGGCTGCTTCGAGAATGTGTACCTGGCGGTCGAGCGCGTGTTCGCGGGCAAGGAGTCGGGCAGCCAGATGCGCGAGCGCACCACGGCGGCGCTGGCGCTGGTGGGCCTGGGCGCGGCGGCCCGCAAGCGGCCGAATGACATCCCGGGCGGCATGAAGCAGCGCATCGGTATCGCCCGCGCGCTGTCGATCGAACCGAAGGTGCTGCTGATGGACGAGCCCTTCGGCGCGCTCGACGCCCTCACCCGCGCGCACCTGCAAGATGCATTGCTGCGCATCGTGGCCCGCACCGGTTCCACCGTGGTGATGGTGACCCACGACGTGGACGAGGCGGTGCTGCTGTCGGACCGCATCGTGATGATGAGCAACGGGCCGGCCGCCACCATCGGCGACATCGTGCGGGTAGCGCTGGCGCGGCCGCAGGCGGCGTAGGGCAACGGCGCAGCAGCCTGTCAGGCGATATCGAGCACGATCGGCTGATGGTCCGAGGCCGCCGTTTCCGACTGCACTTCCACCTCCGTCACGCGCTGCGCCAGATCGTTCGTGACGAAAAAGTAGTCGAAGCAATCGGCCCGCTCCGGCCACTTGAAGCCATGCAAGCCGGCGGTGGGCGCGCGCGCGATCTCCGGATGGCGCAGGCGCCAGGCGTCCACCAGCGGCAGCGCGATGCTGTCGTCGGGCGCGATCAATTCCTGGTAATCGGGCGAATCGGGCGTGAAGTTGAAGTCGCCGCAATAGATCGCGGAACCGGGGCGGAAACCGAGCTGGTAGGGCGAATCCATGCTCGGGTCCGGTTGAAAGATGCGCGCCCGTTCGCACGCTTCCCAGTGCAGATATTTAAGATGCCGCACCTGCGCCATGCGCTGCAGCGGCGAGTAATATTCCAGGTGCGTGGTCAGCACGCGCACCTTGCCGCCGGGGGCGTCGATGACGGCTTCGATCAGCCCGCGCGGCATGCCGGCCGGACTGTTCGGATCGGGCGGCCACGGCAGCAGGTAGCGGTGTACCTGGTTGATGCGGTATTTGGAGAGCAACATATTGCCGAACTGGCGCGGCAGGTTGTTCTGGTAGATTTCGCTGGTCGGTTCGATCACCGGCTGGTAGCCGCCGAAGGCGCCCGCCAACTGGCGGAACTGGTTGGATGTCGCGTTGCCTTCGAGCTCCGCATGATTTGAGGCAACTTCTTGCAGGCAAATCACATCGGGATTTAATTTGCGCAACACATCGATGATGGCGTGGATGCGGATCCTGCCATCCTTGCCGCAACCCCAGTGAATATTCCAGCTAACAACACGCATACAGCACCTCCGGAAAAACAGAACCGGGCGAGTGTGCCATTCTTTGGAAAAATACGGTACACGGTAGGATCGTCGTCCGCTGCGCGCGTGCGCCGCGCCGGTGTTGGTCAGACCACCTTGATCTCGTCGAGCGGCCAGCGCGGGCGCACATTGAAGCCGTAGTCGCGCGTGGCCGCGGCGGGGTTGATTTGCAGGCGCATGGCGCCGGCAAAGGCGATCATGGCGCCGTTATCGGTGCAAAATTCCAGCTCCGGATAGAACACGCGGAATTTCTTGGCCGACGCCGCCGCGTTGAGCGAGGCGCGCAGTTGCGAATTGGCGCCCACGCCGCCGGCGATCACCAGCCGTTTGAGGCCCGTATGGCGCAGCGCGCTGACGCACTTGGCGGTCAGCACATCGACGATGGCGTCGACGAAGCCGCGCGCGATGTTGGCCTTGTCCTGTTCGCAGATATTGGCGATGACTTTTTCTTGGTGGTTCTTCACCACCGTCAGCACCGCCGTTTTCAGGCCCGAGAAGCTGAAGTTGAAGTCTTTCGAGTGCAGCATGGGGCGCGGCAGCTTGTAGGCCAGCGGATCGCCGAATTCGGCCAGGCGCGAAATCGCCGGGCCGCCGGGGTAGCCCAGGCCGAGCAGCTTGGCCGACTTGTCGAACGCCTCGCCGGCCGCGTCGTCCAGGGTTTCGCCGAGCAGGGTGTACTGGCCGACGCCATCGACCCGCATCAGCTGCGTATGGCCGCCCGAAACGAGCAGCGCGATGAAGGGGAACTGCGGCGGATCGCTCGCCAGCAGCGGCGAGAGCAGGTGGCCTTCGAGGTGATGCACGCCGAGCACCGGCTTGTCGAGCGCCAGCGCGAGGCTGCACGCGATCGACGAGCCGACCAGCAGCGCACCGGCCAGGCCCGGGCCCTGGGTATAGGCGATGGCGTCGATGTCGGCCATGGCCACGCCGGCGCGCGCGAGGGTTTCTTCGAGCAGCGGGATGGCGCGCCGGATATGGTCGCGCGAGGCCAGTTCCGGCACCACGCCGCCGTACTCCTCGTGCATGGCGACCTGCGAATGCAGGGCGTGGGAGAGCAAGCCGCGTTGCGTGTCGTACAACGCAAGGCCGGTTTCATCGCAGGAGGATTCAACGCCGAGAACAATCATGGAGGGTACGGAAGATAAGAGGGAATGCGCCATTGTAAAGCACTGCCCCGTCGTTCCCGCCTGCGCGGGAACGCCGGGGGTGAGGGGGGGGCTTAAGGGCGCAGCCGCCGCGCCGCCGGGGGGGGCGCGCGCAAGTGATGCGGTGCATGCCAGTGCGTGGAGCCC
>NZ_WHJF01000109.1:0-22612 GCF_011682185.1 Massilia genomosp. 1 | reverse complement strand
TGCATAATTTGATGTGCTGCTCAACTTACAGCTGATAGTTTACTGTCAAACGTAAATTATTACTTCGGCGAAAGGTGATAGTTAACTTCGGTTGCCATGAACCCTACGCTCTGGCACAGTGTCACTATAGTTTCCATGTTGTAACATTATTGTTAGCAGATTAATACCATGTCCACCCAAAGCGCCGCTCAATTGAATCTACCAGTACCAGAAGTGCCCATCGAAAACGCCTCGTCGCACCAGGCGCGCAATGTGAGGGTCGGCCGGGATCCGTGTAAAAATACCCAAATTGAGCTGTAAGTGACTGAATTATTGAAGAATCTTGGTTTTGTAGTTCATTGGCGGCAGCTTTCTTTCCAAGTCTAAGGTGTAATCGCCATACCGATTGATGTGCTCGGTTCTATAGGGCGCAAGGCCGGCAAGGATTTCTTCATCGATCGGCAACCCCTCCCCCTGCATTTCCTTCAATACACCCGTCATCGCCTCGACATTGTGAAGGATGGCCAGGTTGGCCACCAACTGATTGTATTTCACAACTTTGCGCTGCTCGTGACGCACGTTTTCGGCGATGATGCCTTGGTTGCCGAAAAACAGCCACTTGATGAACTGGTTGAATTCCTCGCTCTTATTGGTCGCGGCTTGGATCGTTTTACGCAACTCTACGTCTCCAATATATTTGAGGAGGAAATCAGTCCTCACGACCCGCCCGAGCTCGCGGAACGCAAAATACAGCTTGTTTTTCCGGCTCGCCGTGCCCAATCGGCGCAGTATCGTCGATGGGGTGAGCTTGCCCGCCCTGATGGATAGCGCGATGCGCAGCATGTCCGGCAGATGGATTTCGATCAGTTCCCAGTTGATTGATTCGCTGAACAAACCGTTGATGTGCTCGTAGCGCGTACCGCGGTCTGGTTTGTAAAAAACAAGGCTTTTCAGGTTGCGTATGCGCGGCATCAGTTTGATCCCGAGTAAATAGGCCAAGCCGAACACAGGTGCGCTTTGCGCGTGCGTGTCGCCATGCAGCGTATCAGGCTGAATGTCTGACTCGTTCTTGATCAGACCATCCAAAATATATATCGCCTCGTACACGCCGCACGGAATGAAATGGCTAAATAGCGCGATGTACATGTCAGACACGTGGTAATACCCGATGCCGCCGTAGCCCCCGTAGCGAATGTGGTACTCGGAAAGGAGATTCTGCTCGTACATGTTCCACTTGGTGCCGTCCGCCGAAGCGCTCTTTCCTGAACCCCAGTATTTAGGCAAGAGGAATTTGTTGTAGGCATTGATGACCTGGACGATGGCTTTTTCCAAGCGCTCTTCCGTGATGTGGTGCAAATTGAGCCAGGCCACCTGCTTGCGGCTCAAGTCTTTGACCGAACGGGCGGTCTGCGTGGCGCCAAGATTGCATCCATAGCAGAACAGCGTGGTGATGAAGCGTTTACGCGGATCGTCGATCTTCGAGTCGAATCCAGATAGTGGGCCGAAATGTTTATGCAGATCCAGCCATCCTTCGGATTCCACTAGGATGTCTAGGATGTTCTTTTCAGGTAGCCGCGCTGTGAGGATCTTATCGATCTTTGCAAGTGCATCAGGTTGGGCGTCCTTGGCGTGTTTTCGCATGATCAGCTCGGTACCTACCAAGTCCACATGCTCGTTATCCGGAAGGCCTGCATCCACACGGGCGGCGGTCTCCCCAAGCGACTTCTTGAGTGCTGCGGAGAATGCCTTGGGGTCCGTCTGCAGCCCGAGCATGGCGCCGTACTCCCCGACTTCGGCCTGGTACTGATCCCAATCGACCAACTGCGTGCGGTAGTCGCTGAAGTGATCGCTATTGGCAACAAACAGATCACCCGATTGCAGCTCCTGCAGGTTGTGTCGCGTTGTTGAGCCCAGCACGAATTTTTTCATGTTGAGCATGACCCCTGCTTACACTGGACGGACTTGTCCTGCCAACGCATAGAACTTGTCGGCGAATGACATGGGCGAAGCGTCATCGACGGCGAACTGGCCCTTCCGGATCATATGCATCAGCTCGATGCCGGCGATCACGGAGCCGGCAGACCGGAACGATTTGAAGTTGAGCATCGGCCTGGTCACCCGTTTGATGGCGCGATGGTCCTGCTCGACGATGTTGTTTAGGTATTTAACTTGGCGCACCAGGATCGGCACATCGCGGCCGGCGTTGATCGCATCGATCGCCGCCTTGTTGGCACCGCTCTTGTCCATCGCGACCTTGTCCGGATCGCCGTTCGCTCTCATGGCCTTGTCGAAGAAGCGCTTCGCCGCAGCCATGTCGCGCTTCGCGGTCAGCAGAAAGTCGACGGTCTTTCCCTGCTTGTCGACAGCGCGATAGAGGTATTTCCATACGCCCTTGACCTTGATGTACGTCTCATCCATACGCCAACTGCCGCCGACCGGGCGCTTGTGTTTCCGGGCCATCTTCTCGATGAGTGGCAGGAAACGAATCGCCCAACGGTTGATCGACGAATGGTCGACCGACACGCCGCGCTCTTCCATCATCTCTTCGAGGTGCCGGTAGCTCAGCGGATAGGCCACATACCATCGGATGCAGACCAGGATAACGTCGATCGGAAAGCGCATCCCTTTGAAGTTGAGCATGTCGATTCGTCCTGGGTTCGGGCGCCGCAGTTTACATGATTGCCCCGTCGACGTTCGCTAATGCGACAGAACCGCGTCAAACGAACCACGCTAATTGAAACAATCGCGCGAATCGGCGGCGCCGGGCCAACATGAGGAGCCTATGCACCTCAGAAGTAGCGTGACGCATGGCGCGCCGCTCGATACTTTCCGCAACCGAAAGGGAAAGCTTACTTGCATTCCCAGAAAGCCAGGATGATCTCATCCGGCATTACAGCTTCACCGAGTCCGATTTATCCCTGATTCGGCAGCGCCGCGGCGACGCTAACCGAATCGGCTTCGCCGTTCAATTATGCCTGCTGCGATACCCGGGCTATGCACTGGCCAGCGACATGCCGGTGCCGGAACCGATAGTTCAATGGATCGCCCGCCAAGTACAAAGCGACCCTGACGCTTGGCCGCAATATGGCATCCGCGACGAGACACGGCGTGAACATTTTCAGGAACTGCGCGCCTATCTGACGCTGTCGACATTTGGACTTCGAGATTTTCGCACGGTAGTGCACAGCCTTGTAGACCTTGCCATGCAAACCGACAAGGGATTGGTGCTCGCGAGTCAATCGTTGGAAATATTGCGGCAACAGCGCATCATTCTGCCGACGCTTACAGTCATCGAACGGGCTTGTGCCGAAGCCGTGACGCGCGCCAACCGGCGTATCTACCGGTCGCTTGTGGAGCCGCTTGAGCCGCACCACAAGCGCGGATTGGACAATCTGCTGAGCGTCGCTCCTGACACGAATATCACTTGGCTGATGTGGTTGCGCCAGTCGCCGCTTAAGCCAAATTCACGGCACATGAGAGAACACATTGAGCGCCTAAAAATCTTTCAGTCGCTCGCTTTGCCGGACGGGATAGGCCGACAGATTCACCAAAATCGGCTGTTGAAGATGGCGCGGGAAGGCGCCCAGATGCAGCCGTACGATCTGGCCAAGTTCGAGGACGGACGACGTTACGCGACCCTGGTCGCGCTGGCGATCGAGGGCATGGCAACCGCCATCGACGAGCTGATCGACTTGCACGACCGGATCATGGTTAAGGTGTTCAGTGCCGCCAAAAACAGGCATCAGGAGCAGTTCCAAAAACAAGGGAAAGCGATCAACGACAAGGTTCTCCTGTACTCGAAGGTCGGGCGTGCGCTTGTCGCAGCCAAAGAATCCGGCGCCGACCCGTACTCCGCCATTGAGGCTGTCATTCCGTGGGCCGCATTCGCACAGAGCGTCACCGACGCGGCCCAGCTCGCCCAACCCGCGACGTTTGACCATCTGCACCTAGTCGGCGACCACTACAGCATGCTGCGGCGCTACACCCCGGAATTGCTGGACGTACTCAGGCTGAAGGCGGCACCGGCGGCGCAGACAGTTCTGGACGCCGTCGACATCGTGCGCGAGATGAATGCGACCGGATCGCGTAAGGTGCCGCCCGATGCCCCGATCGCCTTTGTCAAGGCACGCTGGAAGCCGTTGGTCATCACCGGCGAGGGCATCGATCGCCGTTTCTACGAGATCTGCGTCTTGTCGGAGCTGAAGAATGCGCTACGTTCCGGCGACATCTGGGTGTATGGCTCACGCCAGTTTCGGGATTTCGAGGAATATTTGTTGCCATCGGCTAAGTTCAGGGATCTCAGAATGGCACGCCAGCTGCCGATCGCCATCAATCCAGACCTCAACGAGTACCTGCTCGAACGCGTGCTACTGCTGAACCAGCAACTAGCAATTGTCAACCGGCTTGCGCTTGCCAATGAGTTGCCGGACGCGATTATCACCAACACCGGTCTGAAAATTACTCCCCAAGACACGGTGGTGCCGGAATCGGCCCAGGTGCTGATCGACCAGGCCGGCAGTCTACTGCCACGCATTAAGATTACCGAACTGTTGATGGACGTTGACGAATGGACCGGGTTCACCCGCCACTTCGCGCACCTGAAAAGCGGTGCGCAGGCTCAGGACAAGACCTTGCTATTGTCGGCGATCTTGGCTGACGCGATCAACCTCGGTCTGACCAAGATGGCAGAGTCGAGCCCCGGCGCGAGCTATTCCAAGCTGTCATGGCTACAAGCGTGGCATATTCGGGATGAAACCTATTCGGCCGCTCTGGCTGATCTGGTCAACGCCCAGTTGGGCCATGCGTTCGCCGGGAACTGGGGCGACGGCAGCACATCATCGTCGGATGGGCAGCGCTTCCGCGCCGGCGGACGCGCCGAGAGCACGGGCCACGTCAATCCGAAGTACGGCGCCGAACCGGGAAAGATGATCTACACGCACATCGCCGACAACTACGCTCCGTTCAGCACCAAGATGGTCAATGTTGGCGTGCGGGACTCGACCTACGTGCTCGACGGTTTGCTCTATCACGAGTCGGACCTGCGGATCGAAGAGCACTACACGGACACCGCCGGCTTCACGGACCACGTGTTTGCACTGATGCATATTTTGGGATTTCGCTTCGCGCCGCGCATCCGGGATCTAGGCGACACCAAACTGTACATTCCTGGAGAAGTTGGAGAATATCCTGGGCTGAAGTCCATGATCGGCGGCACCCTGAGTATCAAGCATGTGCGTACCCATTGGGACGACATTCTGCGTTTGGCCTCGTCGATCAAGCATGGCACCGTGACGGCATCGCTCATGCTTCGCAAACTCGGCAGTTATCCGCGCCAGAACGGCCTGGCGCTCGCGCTGCGCGAGCTGGGGCGCATCGAACGGACGCTGTTCATCCTGGACTGGCTGCAAAGCGTTGAACTGCGCCGACGCGTGCATGCGGGGTTAAACAAGGGCGAAGCGCGCAACGCCTTGGCCAGGGCGGTCTTTATCCACCGGCTCGGTGAGATTCGGGATCGGAGCTTCGAACAACAGCGGTACCGCGCCAGCGGATTGAACTTGGTGACGGCCGCCATCGTGTTATGGAATACCGTGTACCTTGAACGGGCAACGCAGGCTCTGCGCGAAGCTGGCAGGCTGCCCGACGATGGCATGCTCCGGTACCTTTCGCCGTTGGGCTGGGAGCACATCAACCTGACCGGTGACTATGTTTGGCGACAGAGCCGGAACGTTGAAGAGGGAAAGTTCCGGCCGCTTCGGACTGGCGGAAATCCTTAGCGTACTATTTTTTCCGAATTCTGTGGGCACCCCTTCATCAGTCATGACATACGTTATATCGGTCACCCAGGCTTCGTTGGGCCGGGTTGGCGCGAACGTTTGGTTCAACAGGTTCTCCGCTATCGGGAATGCATGGCGCGAGTTCGTCGTCGCCTTGAACTTCCGTTTTTGCTTGCACCGCAGGCCCAGTTCCTGCCGCAGCCGCACGATACGGTCACGTCCCGTATCAAATCCTTGCGAGACCAGTTCAGGCTGCAGCCGTAACGGGCCGTACGTCTCCCGTGTCTGGACGTGCGCAGCCTTGATCGCCACCTTCAGTCGCTCATCGCCCTGTGCACGCCGGCATGGCGGGCGCTCCACTGCTGCATAGAAGCCGCTGCGCGATACATCAAAGACACGGCACAACAGGCCAAGTGGATAATCGAGTCGCACCGACTTTATGAACGCGTACCGGGCAGCGACTCAATCCTCCCAAGTTAAGGAATCTGCACCCGCTCAACATGGTTTTTGCGTCATGAATTTGTGCGACTTCGGTCTGGCTTTGCGCGGCTTCGATTGATTTTCTCGATGAAGGTATGTGTGTTTCCCAAGCAATTTGAGCAGTTTGCGCAAGTGCGTGGCGATCTGCTTGCCCAGCAGCAGTGCCGGTATCACGGGTTTCAGTGCGGTATGGGCGTAGGCGTGGTTGATGTGATCGACGGCACGCAGGTCGGCCTGGTCATGTGCGGTCAGCGCAGCCAAGGTCTGCAGGTTGTCGCACATGATTTTGGCTGCGACATCCTGCACCACTGCCTGCTGGCTCAAGCCGGAGACATGCTCCAGGTTGAGCCGGTGTTTGAGCCGTTTGAAGGCTTCCTCGATGCGCCAGCGCTTGTGGTACAGGTCGCCAAAGGCGCTGACCGGGAAGCGCGCGGTATCGAACAAATTGGTCATCAGAACGCGCACTTTGCCGTTCGGCGCGATGTGGCGCACCAGACGAACCTGCTGGGGCGCGCGGGTGAACTCGTAGTCGGCGGCCTCGCGTTGCGACGGCGCTGTGAGCGTGACGACCTGCTCGTCGAGGCCGGAGCGCAGAAACGCGCGCACGCAGGCGAAGCCGCCGTTGCCGGCTTTCTCCACCCGCATGCAGAATGAGATGGCGCGCTCGTTGAGCAGGGCGACGATCCAGCGCGACGGATAGCCCCGGTCCAGCAGCAGCAAGTCCTTGCTTGAGAGTCGTTCCAGATGCTGGACCAGCATCTGGCGTTCGCCACATTCCTCAACGCCGTGCAGCGAGGCCGCCAGCATCAACTCGGCACCGGGCAGGAACAGGCCGAAGAGAATTTGGTCCGGTAGCGCGGCGCGCTCGAGGCGACTGGCGCGCAGGCCGAAACGCACCGTCGAGGCGTCGGCGGCGACCAGACGCAAGCCACACCAGCGGGGCACGAACCCGTGCTGCTCGGCGCGCTCGACGAACCAGTCGTTGAGCGCGGGGATGGCGGTCAGGGACAGCTTGGCGCGCGCTTGCGCGAACGCCTGCTCGGACACCATACGCAGTAATTCGGCCTTCCCCGCCAGACGGCCGAAGAACGTGTCGAGTTCGGCCTGAATGCTCATGCGCATGCCGGTTAGCATGAGCGCCACGAGCGACGGCAACGGCAACTTTCGGCGCCGTGTGAACGCCGTCGGATGTTCAGGATGCCTGGCCGACTCGAGGAATTCGGGTGACTGTAATCGCAAAGCGAGGTCGGTAAAAAGAGCAGTAAGGGACATGGAAGCCAGTGAGAAAAAAATCTCACTGGCCGCGCAGTTCATAATTGAAATGTCAAGTTATTTATCGAATTTTTACCATGTTTTCGAGGAAATTCCTTAACTTGGGAGGATTGGGCAGCGACTCCCTCGCAAAGTACGCGGTGGCCTTTTTTAGCACTTCCTTCTCCATGCGCTCGACGGCCAGTTCTTTGCGCAGCTTCGCAACCTCGGCTTCAAGCTCAGCGACGCTACGGCTGCCTGGCGGTGCAGTCGGATCGCTACCGCGCTTGGCCGCGCTCACCCAGTTCGCCAATGTCCCCCTAGGGATGGCGATTCGTTTCGCCGCTTCTTCCAGCGTCAAGCCTTGGGCAAGCACCAGCTTGACGGCTTCCGCACGGAACTCCGGCGTGTATGTCGTTAATTTCATAAGTTCGCTCCCTTTGACAAGTTTATCAAATGGAAGTGTCCACGGAACTCAGGCTACCTCAATGATCGACGCCGCTTCACCGTCTTTGATGTATTTGATTTCCCAGAGTTTCATAGATTTTTTTCCTTTCAGGTTGCGTCCGTCATTGGCCAGATACGTAACGCTTTAACGATTTTGCATTCAATGTTCAATCCGCAACTGGGCTGGATTTCTTTGGTTTGCCTATATTCCGCCTGTCCAGCTGAAGTTGTTTTCCATTCCCAGCTTGATAAGGACCCGCTCTTCATCCGTCCCCAGGCACTTTCAAACGAGTCCCCATCGAAAACAATCAGGCAGTCCACATCGTCTCTGTGTAGCGCCGAAGCAGCACGAACTTGCCCGCATACCTCTCCATCACCAAATACCAGCAGATCCCAGTCTGAGTCTATCCTCGAAGTGCCATTGGCCCTTGAACCGAATAGCCAAATTGCATTGACGCCGGCAATCGTTGACGTTAGGCGTGAACAAAATTCTTCGATGGGTTCCAAAGCGGGCTGTGCCATATTTTTTCTTGCTTACGCTACCGGTTTATGTTTCTTGATGATGGCTGCAATCTCGGCATCAAGTTGTTGTTGCTCAGTTCTTAATTTCACCACCGCTTTTTGCTGGGCCTGCCGGTGCGCTTTGGCGCCCACAGGATCAAATCTTTCCCCAACATAGTTGGCCTGATTCTCTTCTGGAAAATCCTCAAAATAGTCTGACCATTCACCCATGTCTGCTCTCCTCGAATCTATACCCGACTGCCGGTCGGCCACGGCGGCCACAAGGGCCCAGTCTCCTCGCGGCCTGGCCGCCTTCGTCACGCCGGCGCCAGCCGGATCGGCGCACAGTAGCACCCGTGCATTTTCCTTGGTGCGGGGCCACCAGCTTTCGAGCGTGCAAAGCAGGGTGAGTTGCCCCTTTTTATCAACCCGGCATACCCCGCTTGCGCTCTGCCACGTCCTTCTTTGTCTGGATTTTTTTAAGATGTGGCAGGACCTGATGATCGTAAATTGCTTTTTGGGCCGAAGATAACGAGTCATAGCCTCGGTCATTATACAACTGCTTGCAGTAATTCTTCAGCTTCGAAATTTGTGTCCATAATCTCTTTCTCGCGGCTTGGCCGCTCTCGTCGCACCGGCGCCAACTGGATCGGGACCCGCAGCGCCTAGTCAATTCCCGATCCCACGTCAACCGGGGTTATTCAATTTTCATCTTTGTTGTGATCCAGCTCCGAGTTATGGCGGCGCTCTGACCCTGGCGCTTCTTGACGTATCCCCACGTCGTCGACGCAGTGGCATGTCTGATCGGAAATACAGCGCTGGGTAGAACAGTGTGTGTAAAATCGGCAGGGGCCCAATAAGGATTGTTGTCGTACAGGTAGCGTCGAAAATCGGTACTTAAACGGCCGCGAAATGAATCGGCTAGATCAGGTAGACCCATCTTGTTGCGCAAGCTATAGGCCAAGGAGTCAAGCGCGAACAGATGTCCGGTGTTGTAGCGTTCTCCGTAGTTATTGTAGCGATTGGACGCCGAACCTTGCTTTTCCAGTTCGGCAATATAGCTTGCCAAATTAAAATGCACTAGCCCGACGCCTCCGTTCGGTAGTTGCAGTCCAGGATGCGGTGCCAAGTCGATGCAATCGAAGTCCGCCTCCACTTTTCTAGCCTCCTCCAATAACCGCTTGAGCCCATGGCCTTGTGAGAATGGCCTTATCGATACCCCCTGCAGAAGCAAAAAAGCCTTAATATATTTTTCCACTGTCTGCGAAGCTGACCAGAAAAACGACCGGTTCAGCCCACCAATCGCCAACGCACGCGCAGCCAGGTAGTCATGGTCTGCAGGCATGACAAACGACTCGAAAATCACGTCGACAATTTCTTTTTCAATCTGGAACTGTACATCGTCGGGGAGCATGGAGAAATTCTGTTCCGTGTCACTAACGTTAAATGCGTAAATATATCCCTGTCCTGTCGTGTCTGCCATAAGTCCTTCTCTGCATTTTCCTTGGCCGTTAAGCCGGTTGTGCCGGCGTGGCAAGCCGCTGCCCACAAGCGCCCCGCAGTCGTTGCACATAGTTTTCCGCTCAATTCTCGACTAACGTTTAGACCTTCTTGGGGCTGTCCATTTTTACATAGCGCCAGGTCGTCAATCCAATCGCCATCGCAACGTTCTTCGCCGTAACTTTGTCGCCAAAGCCGAGAACCACTTCCAGGTCAAGCGTGTCTACAAGGTCATAGTCGCCCTTGGTGAAAGCGGAAAGGCCACCGTGTCTCGTTGTGTCGACGACATACCATTGCACCTTGGTTCCGATTGTCGCGAGAAGATACGTCATATTTTTCCTTTTTATGATGGTCCTAGCAACTAGAATTTTTTTCCAGCCTTTCTGCTCGAGTGCGCAACACGTCTCTTCGTTCAAGTTTCTTCGGCTGCTATTTGCTTTAGAGCTTTGCCCCCTCCCGTTTTTGTAACGCCGCAAGCCGTTCTTGCGTAGGCAGTCTTGATTCGGTGTACGCCGTTTGGTCTAGGACGCTCGGCATAGATGGCTACAGAAGTACGCGGTTCTAGCTTTTTTGGCCAGTTGCCGCCGTCGCTAAAAATCGGCATGACAAAACTTCCTCGCTCTGACGTACCATGATAGAAAACACCGGCGTCAATCAAAGTTACTGGAAAAGCGCTTAAGTTAGTGATCGTGATGCTGAATCGCAATCGTGGATCAGCGTTTCCAACTGGCACAAGGTGTGCGGTGGAAACAATCAGCTTTACTCTCGATTTGTCGAGTCCTGCCCAAGTATTGATGATTCCCAGAACAGCCCCGACAAAGGCGACAGCAAGCGTAATTGCTTGGAATAAAGAGATTTCGTGCATTTTTTCTGTCAATGAAAAAGTTGAAATTCGATTCGTTCGTTTTCTTCGGCTAAATCTATGGATTTTCCTCGCGGCCTGGCCTCTTTCGTCACGCCAATGCCGGCAGGAGTGCGTATTGTCATATTTTTCCTAGGTCAAAAGTCGCCTGGCTGCCTTTTTGGGCTCGCTTGAGCGCTAATGCTCCAGCGTACAAGGCCAATGCTGTCGAGTAGGTTCATGCATTCATCTTGAAACACCATAGGACCTGGGACAACGAAGCAGACCTTATAGCGGCGGCCAAGTTTCGATTCTCCGTCCGGCGCCACCCTTAGATCGTCTACCTTACGATACACCCGCGCCAAGCCGGAGCGTAATGCTTTAAGTTCATCCTCGGTGGCGACAACATTTGTGATTTCAACATTCATCTGCCCAAGATCGTTCACTTCGGTACGCATTGTTTTTTCCCTTGCGGCGTGACCGCACTCGTTGCGCCGGCACCGGCCGGCTCGGGGCCACAGTGCCAGGTCGTTTTCCTATCGATCTTTCTGAGGTGGTATTGCACTCGCTTGCAGACACTTCACAGCACCTGCATGCTCGTAGCAGAGACTGACCCGACCAGTTTTTTTATCCAAAACCCAAACGCGATCCTCCGCAGCTGTTGAACCTTGGGTAGCCTCAATTTGATACCTATCGGGCTGATCGCAGGCGGCTAAGGCAAAGCACATGGCCAAAAGGAGATAGCGCATATTTTTGCTTTTTCGCGTCAGCGAATTTTCCAGACCATCAAAAAAATAATGTTAAATGATCATAATACGCCTGCGAACTCTCGCCGAATTTTTTCTTTTGATACTTGCAGGTAAGGATCTAGATGTTCAAGGTCGGCATGGCCCTGATCCCGCAGCCGGGTTGCCATCGTGTGGAGACCGGAATGACTACTTCCGCCCTCGATGCCCGCGTCTTTGAACAGCTTCGTGACGTGGGCCTGCAGCGCGTCACAGGCCACATAGTCGACCTGCTCGCCGTCGCTGTTGATTCTGCGTTTGCAGTTCATCGAGTACTTGTAGCCCTTGAATGTTAGTACCAACTTGCAATCCGGACGCACGCCTCGATACTTCTTGGGATCGCCACTCATGCGCCAGCGCCGCTCGATCCGGCAAGACAGGTAACGTTCTATGGCCTCCATAAGTATCCGGTTTGTCGGGTAGGTGCATCGTTGGCGGCGCCCCTCCGTGATGCAATCCACCCAAGTTAAGCCATTTCAGCAATTTTTCTGACTCATTGCCTTGTGCGGTTTGGGGCCTTGCTTGCGTGGTTTCGAGAGATTTTCACGATGTCGATAGGTGCGTCCAGCGATCAAGCCAAGCACGCCCCGTAGCAGTGTTCCGATCTTCCGTCCGATCACTCTTCCAAGCAGGAGGATGGGCATCAACGGCTTGAGCGCGGTGTGGGCGTAGGCATGGTTGATGCGTTTGTTCGCGGGCAATTCGGCGTCGGCATGGGCAGTCAGCGCAACCAAGGCCTGCAGGTTGTCGCAGACGATTTTGGCGGCAACATCCTGGGCTACGGCTTGCTGGGTCAATCCTGTGACGTGTTCCAAATTGAGACGATGCTTGAGCCGTTTGAATGCTTCCTCGATGCCCCAGCGCTGGTGGTAAGGCTCGCCGAAGCTATCAGCCGGGTAGAGCTTGTCGTCGAACAGGTTGGTCATCAGAACGCGCTGCTCGCCAGTCGGCGAGACGTTGCGCACCAGACGCACGCGCTGCGGCTTGCGCGGGCACTCATAGTCGATCGCGTCCTGTTTGTCTGGCGCGCGCAGCATGACGATCCGCTCGTTCGCGCTTGAGCGCATGAAATCGCGTACGCAGGCGAAGCCACTGTCGTTGTCGACACGCATGCAGAACTTGATGGCGCGCTGGTTCAACACTGCCACCAGCCAGCGGCAGGGATAGCCGCGATCGAGCAACAGCAAATCGCCCGGGGAAAGCCGGTCGAGATGTTCAAACAGAAACTGCCGTTCGCCACGCTCGTGGACGCTGTGCAGGGAGGCGGCGAGCATCAGGTCGGGCCCCGGCAGAAACAGGCCGAACAGGATTTGATCGGCAAGGGCGGCGCGTTTGACATGACTAGCGCGCAGACCGAAGCGTAGCGTCGAGGCATCGGCTGCGACTAGGCGAAGACCGCGCCAGCGCGGCACAAACTGATCCCGCTCGGCGCGTGCGATCAGCCAGTCGTTGAGCCGGGGGATGGCCGTCAGCGACAGCTTGGCGCGTGCTTGAGAGAACGCCTGCTCGGACACCTCGTGGACCAACTGAGCTTGTTGGCGCAGATGGGCGAAGAAGGTATCCAACTCGGCTTGGATGCTCATGCGCATGCCCGTCAGCATGATGGCGACTAGCGTGGGCAACGGCAATTTCCGACAGCGTGAAAACGCAGTCGGATGATCGCAATGGCGTGCGTCGTGGAGAAATTCTGTCGAGCATAGTCGGGCGGCGAAGTCTTGAAACAAGGTGGTCAGAACGGACATGGCGAGTAGTGGAAGCAAAAATTCGCACTGCCGGCCGCACTTCTAAATTGATGTCAAGTGTTTTTGTATCTATGTTGAAAATAAGTCATCTAATTGCACATTAAATGCTAACTTGGGTGGATTGCTCCGTGATGGGGGCCCGAAGGGATACCTCTTGCCGGATCGCCCCCAGACGGAAACAGCACGTCGCCGTCCTCAATTTGCGCAATCTCGGACACGCGTATGCCGACATGGATGCCCAGCAGCAGCACGAGAATATCGCGAGCCGAATTGCGGTTGGTGGCTTCTGTGACGCGGAGTAGATGCCGATACTGGCGGGCTATAAAACGGTGGCTTGTGCCATTGCACACCTCTGGACAGGATTGAAATCGGTTTTATTCAGAGGGAGAAGCCGTTGGCCTCTTTTTCTAGTCTACCAACGCATGTTTCCTCATGTCCTCGGAAAGGCGATCGCTGCCGAGGCAGCGCTTCAGCAACAATATGCAATTTCCGACGTCGAGCTTGAACCTCCTCGGCAAGGTTCCGCCGAGGCGGTTTGCAGAATTCCAGGTCCAGCGTAGCGTTTCGAAGCCTGCGCCAACGGTGGCGTGCCTAGGTTACACAATTTTTTGCTGTGTAACTTTTCTTGTAACCTGATTTTGTGTAACTTTTGGGCTCCCTCAACAGGACCAAATTTTGACAGAATGGCCTGGTCGCGCGCCGATCCGGCAGCTGCTCCACACGGTCCGGCATGCGAGTGTAACGCCTTGATTCCTTTGCGAATTTATCCCTTCGCGGCGCAGCGGAATGACGACTCCCGCAGCCGTGGAACATTCCGGCCGATGACGCCAACCTGATTGCATTTGGACCCTGTCCAATCTGCGCAACTGGACACGGAACTGTCGATATTCCCCGGAAGCAATGCAACGCTGGGAATTGTCACTGAGGATTAGGTGTTGTCACGAGAGTCAAGCACCGCTAGGGCCGGTTTGACGCGTATTGCCCATTTTCCGCCCACTGTAAATTTTGTCCTCGATCCGGTCCTGCGCACGGCTGGCCACGTCCATGTTCACTTCCAGGTAGCCCATCGTGGTCTTCGGGTCCTTGTGGCGCATGATGGCTTGGATGGTCTGAATGGGCGTGCCTTCCTCCGACATGAGCGTGGCGCAGGTGCCGCGCAGGCGATGGGGCGTGATCCCGGTGAGGGAGGTGGCGGCGTTTGCGCGGCGCATCGCGTATCGGGCGAACCCATCCGGCAGCGCCCTGCCCTGCTTACCTGGTGCGATGAGGCCCTGCGGTCGTCGTTGGGGTGCCAGGTACGCAACCAGCCAGCGCGGCATCGGCACTGGGACCGCCTCCTTCCCCTTGGTAATGCCGGGCGTGAAGGTTCGCCGCTCCCAGTCGATCCACTCCCAACAGGCGCTGGCCGCTTCCGACTCGCGCAGGCCCAGGCCGTACATGAGACGCACAGCGATGGCGACGGACGGCGAGCGCGTGGTCGCCTTGTCGATCTCGGCCAGCCAGTCGTCGGTGGTTTGGGTGGGCAAGGTGGCGCGCGGGATTTTCTGGACCGGCAGCATGGGCACGTCCCACGGCAGCCTGGGAATAATCTTGCGCTTGACGGCCCAGTTCACCAGCAGCTTGAGCTTGCGCAGCCAGTGGTTCGCGGTGGCCGGCTTGCGCGTGGCCAGGTGCGCGTTTCGCGCCTTCTCGATGATCTCGGTGCCTAAGTCGCTAATCAGCAGCTGGCCCAGCCCGTGAAGGTGCCGGCGCTTGAAAACGTCGATCCCGCGGCGATGCGACTTGCTGGCGATCGGCGCGCGCAGTTCCTCCCATTGCTCGATCAATTCCTCCAGCGTCGGGACCAGCTGCATGCCGCTCGCGAGCAGGACGGCATCGGCGTACGCCTTGGACATGATCGCGTGAGCGCGCTTGTGGTTTACTTCGTGGGTGGTGCGCTGGTGCCGCGCGCCACCGGCGAGCCGGAAGCGGTAGTGGTAATACTTGCCAACCTTGAACAGGGTGCTGGACATGCCGCCCCCGGTCAGGCCGGGGGGATGAACGAACCGAGCTGGTGCAGCACCGGCGCCGGTGGCGGTTCCGGTGGCAGCGCCGGCGCGGCCATCGCTTCGTGGGCCTTCTTGATGCTGTGGCTCATGCTGTAGGCGGCCTGCCCAAAGCTTTTCACATGATAATAATAGGTGCGCTCGCTGATGCCCAGCGCGGCGGCCGCCTGCTTGGCCAGCGCGGCATCGCCGACGTAATACGCCTTGAATGCCAGGAACTTGCCCTTCCATTTCTTCATGTCGGCCAACGTATGGACGGCCATGTTGAAATACTGCATGTCAGGGTGGTTACGGGCGTTTGGCTCCCGCCCCACCTTGGAGGGCTGCAGGCGCCCAAGGGTGCCGCTGCTGGCCGGCCGCATGTAAAAGCTGCGCGTCTGGCACCAGCGCACCCACTCGTCACAATATTCTGCTACTACATCCCGATTTTTCATCCGCTCTGCCTCCGTGGTCAACTTGCGGGGCAGTCTAAAGCCGGTTAATGAATAACTTAGATTTTCACCTTAAAGAGGCGGACACAGAATTCGGGAAAAATAGTACGATAAGCTCAAAAATTACAGCCGAATACCCTGGGGCGGCGACGGAAATCGTCTAAAGTACCATTTTCGACTGCCCATCGGTCTCGCAAGGTTTTACACACAAATTTCTTTTGAGCAACAAATGCGTTCGTATCGGACGCACAGGGTGTCGACAAACACTTGTTTTCTGACGGTCCGCTTTCGGCCAGAAGCGGACATTCAAAGACCAGATGAGTGGCTTGAATACCTCTGGCAATCCATCAATGCACACACTTACAATTAAAAATGAAAACTGCTCTTACCGCTATCCTGCTCGTTCTAAGTGCTAACGTCGGCGCCGTGCCGTTTTTGGATCGATCAATCGATTTTTCGATCGATACACCAAAAGACACCAAAGTCGAGAAGAACACGACTTCCCAAGGCAGTATTGTCTCGATGAAGTTTCGGGATGACAAAAATTACGAGGCCGTGACCCTGCAGGCCATGCGCATCACGAACGGCGGTTCATTTGACATGCCTATTCTCTCGGTTTTCACTGAATTTATTGGAGGTATGTCCGATCGGATCGGCACCAGTCCGATCAAACCGATCCGTACTATCACCTATCTTGGCATGACCTTGTACGTTGCAACCCATCTCGGTGTGAATACCGGAAGCGGCAGCCCTCAGGGGATCACGACGGTTGCGTATTTTGCCGAAAAAGGCACTTGGCGCAAAATGATGTTGCTGCAGTTTATGTCGGACGCCAATGCTGCCCCATCGGATGCCGAACTCTTAAATAGGTTCGCAAGTTTGAAATACGAGCCTTCCCTTAGTAGATGACGGTAATCGAGAGTCTCTTCAGTCGCCAACGTCCGCAGCCATTTTGATATGATTTTCGGTTTTGTTCATCAACAAGTTACCCAAATTGGAGGCCGCATGCCGGGGTGTGAATTAAGCAGGCTCAGCGGCCGCTTCGGGGGCGATTCCGGCCGGTCGTCGCCGGCTGCGGAGATTTCTTGTCAGCAAGCTGCTATCATCGCTCGACAGGCGGCTTTCGGCCAGAAGCCGACCTTCGGTGGTTTCATAACGCAAGATCCACGAGGTGCATTTGTTCCTTACTGTTAGGGCGTGCTAAAGTCGGTGAGGTCATTGATACCTGATGCCAAAAGCGGTATTCACATGATCAAATTTTAGCGGCACAGCGCGAGACATTACACCTTTTCCGGTGTCTACATCGTCAGGGCACATGAACACCAAGGGCGCATGAATCAACTCACAGAGCAATCCTCCGATATCTTTAGCAAGCGGCTGACCTATGCGGCTTGCGGCTTGTGGCTCATGTCGTTGGCGCTTCCTGGTTTCATGGTCGACTCCCGCGCTGAACCTTTGTTTGGCGGGATGATTCTCCTACTCGGAATCCTGTTCGGCTGGGCCGTTCATGGGTGGTCGGCATACGCGAATATCTTCTTTCTTGTGGCGGCCGTTGCACTTTTCTCGGGGCGTCGGCCGCGCGGATCGGTATTAACGATGCTCGCGCTCGCAGCCACGCTGCCGCTTTTCAAAGGCGTCATTCAAGATGCAGGCTCAGGGGCAATACTTCCGGTAGTCGGTTGGGGCTGGGGAGCGGTCCTCTGGATCTTCTCTCTTATTCTACTAACCACGGCCGCAGCCACCCGAACGCAGCTACTCTCTCTCCTGGGTGCCAGAGTCGTGCTTGGCTTGCTGCTGGTGAGCCTCGTGGCGGCTGCCGGTTTCCATCTGAATCAGCGGTCCGCCGTAAACTCTCAAGAACGCAGTCTCTACTTGTCGGGGGGCATGGCCTTCACGCGTGTGCCGCCATGCGACCTGCCGTTGACATCCGTCGACGCGCCGTTATTGCCGCACAATGCAATTGTGGCACTGGACGTCGACCCCGACTTGGTCAATGTCGCAGGAGGCACGCCATATCTGTGGCTGCCGAAGCTGCCGAACTACCAGAACAGCGACTTTGCGTGGGTCACATTCCGCGATCCAGTCATTTCAGGCGGCGAAGTAATGGTTCGCTTTGCCATTAGGCCAGATCGTCCCGTCCTCCAAGCGCGAAAAACGGAGCAAGGCGCTGTCCTGCGACTTCTCAGCAGCGCTTCAGGGCCCGTCCTGTATGAGCAGGAGCTAAAGGTAACGTCAACTCTTCGCGGAAGGCCGCTGTACTGTCCAATGTCAACTCAGATCTTCACTGGGCTGCGGGTTGGGTACGACACGAACATTCTGCGAGCCGTGGGGCAAGAATACGTCGCGCCGCGACCGGAGAAGCTGGTCGAGGAAGAGGCTCGAATACCTTGTAATCTGAGTGCAGAGGACAAGGACGGGATGGAGGGGCTGAGGGATTGGGACGGCCGACAAGTAATCCTGCAGCCAGAGTCCGTCCGCGCCAGGCCCGGCTTCTGCTCAGATACATACATCGTGCTCACTGACATCAGCGATTATTCCGCCGGCGGTTTGAAAGATCTCAGCCCAGTTGCCCAGGTGTTTGATCGCAAGACACTTCGCCCCCTCGCCACATTTAATGACGGACGCGTGTGTCCGAAAGTGAGTTGTGAGGAGGCACCTCGTGAGACCGCGCGGGGTGTTCGTGTATCGGACGCTCAGATTATTGTTGAGACTACTTCTGGTGATCTGGTAGCAAAGCGGTTGTAGAGCGCCCTTACAGGTCAATCGGAACGACATTCTATCGACCGCCGGTCGTTTCCGAAGTTGAGCATTCCAATGAATACGCTATGTCCGCAATGGGGCGTAAGCGGACGGTCGGACGGCGGTGCTGTCACCTTAACGTACTATTTTTCGAATTCTGTGCTCGGTCCTTAAAGCGCACGGCGCCATGGAAACGCCGGGGAATAGCCAAGGAACAGGGGCTTGGCGAAGAAGTTGCGCACGCGCGGCGGGACGATCGAGCGCGGCGCTTCCGGTGCGCTCTCCTTTTTTTCGAGTTGGTGCCGGGCGCGTATCGTCAGTTTGTACTTAATCCCCTCGCGGATCAGACAGCCGCGTTCGACCAGATCGCAGTAAAGCTCGACCATCTTGCAGTGGTCGATGCCGGCCGGGAGCTTGCGCGTGACGAAATCGCCATGCAACTCGGCGCCCTGGTAGATCGTCATTGGCCCCTTGATAAACGCTGTCAGGATCTGCTCGCTGCGTGAATTCTTCTCAGGAAATTTCATACCCAGCTCCTGCAGGCGCTCGCCGGTGGGTTTTGACCGGTGTCTGGTGGACCCGGCCGGCGGCGATCCGCGCGGCGATCATCGTTTCGGCGGCGAACAGGTCTTCGCGGGTCGCAACGGCGCACTGCGCCTCGTGAATCGCCAGCGCATTGCTCACCGCGTTCATGCCCGGCCCGTCGAGCCGGTACTGGCCGGTCCTAGCGCCCCTTTCCGCCGCCCGCGCCATCGCCTCCAGGGCGGGTATCATTTCCGAAACGTACTCTTCGCCAATGCCCGTTTCGGCAAGACAGAGCGTAATGTTCATGGCCGTGCAGAGATAGACATACGACGTCTCGGTTGCATCGCCCAGCTTGATATCCTCGAACGCACGCCAATATTTTACGCAGATGAGGGTCACCTCTTCCCCCTTGATCGGCAGCGCATTCATCATGCGCACGTCATGCCGAGATACGCCGGCAGCGATCACCTGCAGGCCGCCACCGACGGCACACTTCTTCTCGCGATATGCCTTGACGCGGCGCTTCGGCGATCCATGTTTGCTGGCCATTATGCGTGCTCCAGCAAAGAACCCTGCCGGCGCACATTCGCGCGCTCTAGCGGTGCTACGTTCATCTTCTCGGCTTTCATTTTCGTAAGCAGTGCTGTTGCGGCCGCCCGCCCTTTGGCAGCCTCCTGGTTGAGATAGTTTTCTATTTGCGTGTAGGCCAGCTCGCGCTGACGCTGCACTTCCGCACGCAGCTTCGCCTTGACTCCGGCCAACGCTGTTTCGCCGTCCTCCCGCCTGACCTGGTCGTAAGCGACCTCGCGCACGTGCTGGGGGGCCCCTGCCAAAAGGCGGATTTGGCAGCATTCCCGGTGGGCATTGAAGCGCCCCGACAGCGCTACGCAAAACTCGCAACTCACCTGGTCGGGCCGATGAGGAAGCTGCGGATCGTGGTGATCGACATGTCCGCTACGTCGTGGATGCGGATCATCATCGCCGCGCTCAGCGCGACCTTGAGGTTCCGGATATTGCTCACGTTCGTCGGGGAGACGCCCAGTTCGCGCGACAGGGCGGCGTCGTTCTTGACGCCGAGCTTCGCCATGACAGCGTCGAGCAGCATGCCGACGTTGTAGGACGGGTTGTTGACGTCGATCGTCACGAATTTTCTCTCGGTGGTGGTGGTGCTCATACATCGTCCTCATCGGTGGTAGGTTGGTTTTTTCGTGCTCGTGATGCTTTCAAAATCGCTTTCATGCCGGCCACGGCGCCGGCCGGCATTCCGTTTTTGGCGCGGGGAGGCGCCTCGGTCGGATCGACGATTCCCACGCGGCTCTGGCGCCGTGGTGCCGGTGGGACTCCGCCGTTGTCGATCGCAGCCTGCACCCGGCCCTTGAACGCCAGGGCGGACTCGCCAGCTTGCGCCGGTTGCAGTCCCAGCCGCGCAGCTTCGGCCGCGACGCTGGCGTCCGACGCCCACCAAGCCTGGCTGGCCCGAGTGCCAGTCGCACGTTCCGGGCCTCGGGCATTGCGGCACCAGTTGCGCCACGGGCCTTCCCATTCCAGCTTGACGCCACGGGAACCTGCCATCGGCACCCAGTGGTCCCGGAACGTCTCAGCCACCTCGCGGACATGGTCTTCGGTCCAGTCCGGAAACTTCGCCAGCGCCCAGTCACCCCATGATTTCGGAAGTGCAAAATCTTTGGGCAAACGGGTACCGGTTGCCGTGTTCCGGTTAACTGATGATTCAATTGATGGTTTACTGATGGTTATGGGTGCGAGATCTGCGGGGGTTTTTGGCAGAATCTGCGGGGGTGGGGGTGCAGATTTTGCGGGGGTTGGGTGCGAATTCTGCGGGGGTGCAGATTCTGCGGGGGCGTCGAAATGGGCCGAATAGATGCGGTAATTCGTGCTGCGGCCACGCCGCATTTCGCGCCGAAGGATGCCGAGCGCTTCCAAGGCCGTGATGTGGCCTTGAACGGTACGCTCGCCCATGCTGCATTTGTACGCTATCGTCGCGATCGACGGATAACACTCTCCCTGGTCGTTGGCGTTATCGCACAGCGCAATCAACACAAATTTCTGCCCCGACGGCAACGGCGACTTCCATGCTGCTGTCATTAAACTAATACTCATTTGAATCCTATGTGCTGCATCAGAACGGCGCGCCGCCCGTCATGGGTTCGATACGGTGTTGACCACGCAGTCTCTGCTGGGCGACTTGGGCGACAATTGCCGCCAAGAAGGCTGGGTTCACTCATCGGATGTCATTCGGCGCAACCGCCGCGCGAACGCAGTGGACGCATTTGCCGTACTGGGCCAGCTGCTTGGCGAACACGTTCTTCCCGCAAGCGCATTTCTTTGGCCTGAGCACCGGCCCAGGCTTGGACGCCCGCGTCCGCTCGCTAAACATGCCGGAGCCGATCCGACCTCCGATCGCCCACGTCACGCCGCTTTCCAGGTAATGGCACCGCTCGTGCCGTTTGGCTTGATCTGGCCAAGTGTTTTCAAGCGCTGCAGGGGCGCATACAGCTCGGGCGATTTAACGCCGAGTGCATTGGCGATCTCGGCCACAGTGCGGCCGCCGTGCGCGCGTACGTGCTCAAACGTCTTGCGCTCGATGTCGCTGGGCGGGCGCCGTCCTGCGCGCCGCGCAGGTTCATCAAGCACATGCCTGGCGTGCAGCGCGGCGTGCTGCGCCGCAAAGTGTTGAAATGCATTCATTCGGTCTTCTTTATTGGAGAACATGTTTCCAGTCACACGGACAGACAGTAAGGGCGGCACAACGCCGTCCGCTAAAAATGCAGACTTGCGCATTTCATGCCAGCGGACTCGATTAGAAGATCAACTGCGGAGCACTAGGTTTTCATCGGTACTCGTCCGGTTGCAGGTAGACAATGGCGTCGACGGGCACGACCTTGAGCCCGGCCGCTGCGAGCAAACGCGCGCAGTAATTGAGCTGCCCGCCCGATTTCGCACGAGAAATGGACGATTCGTGCATACCCATTCGGTCCGCAATAGCGGTAGCCGTTGCTTTATTGATAAAATGCAAGATTGTCGTAAAATTCTTGCGTGACTGGTCGGTAATTTCCGGGGATACTTGGGCCAGGTCGGCCAGTTCACTCTTGCTAAACTCGGCGTCGGACGGGTCCGTATCCATGGCGAAGCTGTTAGGCATGGAGAAATCCTATGCTGCATGGGTAAAAAATTGATAAAGTACCGGCGGTAGGCAGGAATGAGATGGTCGAAAAGATTCGTGTCGAGCTGGGCGAGTAACTTTTCCGCCACGTGCAACAAGCTTGGCGCGTGCGGACTGCGTGCTACCCGACTGCACCGCAATGTCAGTTTCAGTTTTCTCGACTTCAAACATTGTTGCCACCAATAAATTATATAACAAAATATTACAGTTTTTCGCAAGATTTTACAATAAATTATTGCATTTAGTGATTTTAAGAAATTATTTTGGTAAAAATATAAAAATGACAGATGTGCAAAAAGACGCCCCTGATCGCACCCAGCGCCTTCGGGAGGCGTTGCAGCGAAAAAATGGCGGCAACGCGTCGGAGCTTGCGCGATACGCGCAGGTGGTC
>NZ_WHJF01000108.1:0-22833 GCF_011682185.1 Massilia genomosp. 1 | reverse complement strand
CATTCTTCATCCATCTGGCGCAGGTCGAAATCAGTGAGAGGCGTGGGCTTTTTTAACAAGATTGCACATCATACATTGAACTGAGTTTCCAGGCAGAAAAATTGTCTGCGGGGAGGTGATTGGTTACCTGGCGGTAGTTGCCATATTAAAAATATATTCCAACGAACGGCGTATAATAGTAGAAATCCATGCGTGGAAAATTGCATTCAAAGCAGAATAAACCATCCAGTTACACGATCATAAGGGATTAACGATAACTATGCGGCCTGGATTAATACCACCTGATACATCCACCCGGAATTTAATATGGGGAATAGTTCTTTTCTTTGCCTCAATATGCTTGTTCTTATTTGGTTACGAGGGCATACAAGACAGGGGTGAATTCATCAAATCCACCGTTCGTGCGGATGGTGTTGTTGTCCGGCAAAGGGCAGGCAAACATCATGTCGACGTCCGTTTCACTACGGCAAAAGGCGAGGTGGTTGAATATGGCCAGAATGGCGAAATATCCTACGAGGCCGGCGAGAAGGTGAGCGTTTTGTACTATGCGGATCATCCTCGCAACCATCCCAGCACCGATGCATTCGGTGCATTATGGGGAGGCTCCCTGACGTTATTTGGAATGGGAGTTTTAACACTATTCTTTTCATGGCTGTCGATATTCAAGCCTGAGTATTCCAATTAACATGTCATCGCAATACAAATCCCACGACATCTCATCAAATCAAAGAGGCAATGTCATCTATCCGCAACTGGCGGAGCAGGCTTGCCTTCCTGCCCGAGCCATAAAAAACCGCCCGGACGCGGGCGGGCGATGCCACAAAGCCGTTGCTACATCTTGACAGTGATCGCCTTGCCGTCGTAGCCGACTTCTTTATCGGACTTGTCGAAGTCGTCCGAACTCGATACGCCCGCCTTGATGAAGCGCACCTTGAACTGGCGCTTGCCGACCACGCCCTTGTACTGGCCGGTGCGCGCGCCGATGGTCACGGTTTTTGTGCTGTCGTCGTAACTGAGCGGAATGCGGCTGAACTCTCCCCGCGTATAGGCGTTGGTGACGCCGTCATCCTCGTACAGGCTGAACTTGCCGTCCGCGCCCGTGTAAACGTTGAGCGTGATCGGCGCATCCGGTTTTTCATCCACATACTGCGTCACGGGACCCATCGGCAGGATCGCGCCAGCCTTGACCAGCAGCGGCATGCGCGCCGCCGGCGCGGCCATCGTCACCGTCTTGCCGCCCTGGTACAGCGCGCCGGTGTAGAAGTCGTACCAACTTGCCCCTTTCGGCATGTACACGCTGCGCTCGCGCGCGCCGTATACATGCACCGGCGCCACCATCAGGTCGCGCCCGAACAGGTACTGGTCCTTGATATCCTTGACCTGTTCATCCTTCGGAAAATCCATCACCAGTCCGCGCATCACGGTGCCCGAGTGGTAGTAGATATCCGAGGCGGTCGCGTAAATGTAGGGCATCAGGCGATAGCGCAATTTGAGGTACCAGAGCATCGAGTCCTGCATCTCCGAGCCTTCCGGCGCGATGTTGTAGATCTCGCGCTTGACCACTTCGCCGTGGGAGCGGAACAGCGGCGTAAAGGCGCCGAACTGGAACCAGCGCAGATTGAGTTCCTGCCATTCCTTCATGTCTTCCGGGTTGACGACGGCGGCGCCCGTGCTGCGGTTTTCCTGGGCCGAGCCGACGTCGCCGCTCTGGAAGCGCACTTCCTGCGCGTAGCCGCCGATATCGTGGGTCCAGTTCGGAATGCCGGACATCGAGAAATTCACCCCGGCCGAAATCTGGTCGTACAGGTTGTTCCAGCGCCCTACCGTGTCGCCGCTCCATACCGCCACCGCGTTGCGCTGGATGCCGGCAAAGCCCGAGCGCGACAAAATCAGCTGGCGCGTATCGGGCTGGTCGCGCTTGAGCCCTTCGATCAGCGCCTGCGTATGCGGCATGCTGTAGGTGTTGTAAGTGATCTCGCCGGCGCCGTGGACGGTTGGCCCGATCAGCTTCTTGAAGTCTTCCGGACGGGTATTCGACAGCACATCCGGCTCGCTGTTATCCATCCACCACGAATCGAAACCGAATCCTCCGAGCTTGGTTTTCACCTGGCGATAATAGATATCGCGCGCTTCCTGCGTGTACGGGTCGTAGTGGGCGTTCTTGTAGCCTGGCCCGACCCAGTCAAGGTCGCCATTCTCCACGTTCTTGGTCCACATGTGACCCTTGGCGGCGAACTCCTTGTAGTTGTCGGTGTCGGCGTAGAACTTGCCCCAGATGGACAGCATCACGCGCACATTGTTCTTGTGGATTTCGTCGACCATGCCTTTCGGGTCGGGGAAGCGGGTCT
Organism: Massilia genomosp. 1; assembly: GCF_011682185.1. Lineage (NCBI taxonomy): Bacteria > Pseudomonadati > Pseudomonadota > Betaproteobacteria > Burkholderiales > Oxalobacteraceae > Massilia > Massilia genomosp. 1. The sequence goes on along the minus strand of NZ_WHJF01000108.1, from coordinate 20,485 downwards.
TGTCGAAATCGTGCGAACCCCAGCCGTTTTCGGGCCAGTAGAACCAGTCCTGCACGATGTTATCCAACGGCCAGCCGCGCTTGCGGTACTCGCGCACGGCGCCCACAATCTGGTCCTGCGTTTCGTAGCGCTGGCGCGATTGCCAGTAGCCGTAGGCCCATTTCGGCATCATCGGCGCCTGCCCGGTCAGGTGGCGGTAGCCGGCGATCACGCTGTCCATGTTCTCGGCGTTGATGACGTAGTAGTTCACCGCTTGCGCGATCTCGGACGAAAACGTCAGCGAATGGCGTTCGGCCGGCGGCAGCGGGTCGTTGTGGGTGATGGCGATCATGCCGCCGGTCGGCTTCCATTCCAGGTGCAGCTTCACCGGCTTGTTGGCGGCAAACTTGACCTCGAAGTTGTGGTACCACGGGTTCCAGCCCTGGCGCCAGACGTCCAGCACCTGCTTGCCATCGAGCGTCAAGGTCGCGTAGTCGGACGAATAGAGCTGCATCTTGTGCATGCCGGCCTTGGCCGAACTCATGGTGCCTTCCCACACCACCTTGACGTCTTTGAGGTCCTTGAGCGTACCGAGTTCCTTGGGCCAGTGTTCGGCCACGTCCTTGAGGTATTTGTAGTCGATGTCCGATTCGTGGCGGGTCAATGCCAGTTTGCCGCCCACGTAATAGCGTGCGGTCAGGCCGCCGGCCTTGCCGCTGGCGTCCACCAGTTTCAGGTCGCGCTTCATCGGGCCGTACGGCTTGGGGTCGCCGAAGCGCGAGATGGCGTTGTTATCCCACAGGACGCCGTAGTTTTTATCGGAGATCACGAACGGCACCGCCACGTCCATATTGTGCTGCGCCAGCAGGACGTCTTCGCCGTTCATGTTCATCTGGGCGTTCTGGTGCTGGCCCAGGCCGTAGTATGCATCCTTCAGGCCCGGATTGAAGCCCTGCTTGATCGCCAAAAACGGCTTGCCGTCGACCTTGATGGGCGTAAGGCTCTCGGACGACTGGGTGAGGAATACTTCGCCTTTGGCGTTATAGAACTTCACCAGCCCGGTCTTCAAGGATACCCTGGCCGAGATTTTGCCGGCGTTGAGCGTCACCACGTCCTGGTCGGCATCGCTGACCGTGAACCGGCAGGCGCACGGTTTGGCCACCGTCATCATCGATGGCGTCAGTTCCTTGCCCGGTTCATCGAGCTTGACGACATGGATGATATTCTCGCTCATCACCTCCAGGCGCACTTCCTTCGCCGCGCCCTGGTCGGGTTTGACGACCACGCCGTTGCCGGTTTTTTGGAACGTGCCGGCCAGGGCGTGGCCGGAGGCCATCAAGGCCAGGCAGGACGCCGTTCCCACCAGTGATTTAAGACGCATTCTGTGATCTCCCATAGTGATTAGTAGGTGCCGATCCTGATTTTCAGGACGATCGGCTTGGCCGGCAGGTTGATGCCGTAGTCGATCTGGTCGCCTCGAGCGGATCGCGGCTGATTTCGCGCATGCGGCTTGCGCCCGCCAGGCGGAAATTGTCGTCCGCGCCTTCGATCAGCATGCTGACCTCGGCGTTACGGATGGTGTCGATCGTAAAGTGCTGGTCGAACAGGCGGATGAACGGCCCGATCGCGCAGGAAGCGTTGTTGTCCTTGGCTTTACCGAGCAGCAAGGCGCTGCGGCCTTCGATATCGCGCAGGTTGACGTCGTTGCCCAGGCTGGCGCCCCGCACTTCGCCTCGGCTGTTGACGGCAAGCACGATCTCCGGCTCGGGATTGTTCCATCTGGAATCAGGATGCAGGCCGACATCGGCCCCGAAACCCACCGCCGACATCGGCTGCGACTTGGAAAACACTTCGGCGTCCGGGCCGATGCCCACTTCCATGTAGGGCGACCAGAGGCCGCGCACGATCAGGTCTTGCTTGAGTTTATCGGCCGCCGGCGAACCGGGCTTGATGGCCGAGAGGTCGTCGCCGATGCATTCCTGCATCGCGCCGCGCAGTTCGCCGGCCCGGGCCGGGTTGCCCTTGGCCTGTTCTTCGATCACCCGTTCGAGCAGGCTGACGGCAAACGTCACGCCGCAGGCCTTGATCGCTTGCAGGTCGTTGGGGGCCAGCAGGCGCGTACTCTCGGTTTTTGCGTTGGCCAGCAGCTCGTCCAGCGTACCGAGCGCATCGCCGGGGGCGTTGCGCGCGATCGCCGGGGCGTCGGCGCGTTCGAGCAGCCCGGTCATGGTGGCGGCGTGGACGCTGATGTCGATGACCTGGCCGGCGCGCAGCACCACCACCGAGGGACCGGCGCCGGCGCGCCAGGCGCGACCGACCAGCAAGGCCTGTTCTGCATCGACCGGCAACATCGATATGTCTGAATCTGTCATGTCTCTCTTCCCGATTGGACTCGATGCCGGCCCGGCCGGGGAGCTTCCCTTGCCAGGCATCACGGGATAGATGGTGCGCTGAGCGTCAGGTCTTTTCTATTATGAAATCCACCAAGGGCGATCATGATTATCAGCAGCGTTACTTGCAATCGGCGGCAGCAGGGTGTTGCGTATTGCGCAGAATGACCCACACACATTTGACAGTTGTTTCCTACAAGCATAGTCTTCTTGAGCAACTGCGCCGTTGCGAAGGGAGAACGCATTATCCCGTGCGTGGGCGGCCCATCACATCAGCAGTCCATCCACCCAGAGGTTCCCTTGAACGACTATTTCCGCTCCAGCCAATCGCGCTTCACCCTCTTGTTTTCCGCCATTTTCGTCGCCTTGCTGCTCATTACGCTGACAGCCATCGCGCTGTTCATCACGCCGGAACTGAAACGCGCCGAAGGCCAGCTGATCGGTAACGATGTCAACAACATTGCCATCAAGATCAGCGAGCAGCTCAAGCAGGTCGAAGCGCAGCAGCGCGCCATCACGCAGACCGTGGCCTTGATGGACAGCGCCGCGATCGACACCCTGCTGCCCGGCCTGGTCGATCAGTATGGCGACTTGAACGTGTTCGGCGGCGGCATCTGGCCGGCCCCCAAAAAGCGCGATCCCGAAAAGGAAAAGTTCAGCACCTTCTACGCGCGCGACGCGGCCGGCAAGCTGCAGGTCAACACCCACTGGAATTCGCCGGAGTCGCTCAAGTATTTTGAGCAGCCGTGGTGGCAGGGCGGCGCCAAGGCGCCCAAAGGCCAGTGCGCCTGGGCCAAGGCCTACAAGGACGACGCCAGCCCGCAGCCGCGCACCAACTGCGCCATGGCCATCTACAAGGGCGATGAACTGTTCGGCGTCTCGACGGTGGACGTCACGCTCGGCTTTTTCAACCGCCTGGTGGCGGACATGGAAGCGGCCGTGCATGGCCAGATCCTGATCCTGGAGCACGACGGCAAGGTGGTCAGCAACAGCAGCCATATCAAGAGCGAAATCGTGCTCAAGAACATCAGCGACCTGGCCGCCACCTCGCCGCTGGCGGCGCAGCTGGTCAAGGTGCTGCCGCAACTGGGCGACAAAGCCGCGCTCGAATCGTCCTACCGCAGCGACGGCACCGACCATACCCTGTTCGTAGCCACCATTCCGGGCAGCCCGTGGCTGCTGGCCACCGGCCTGCCGAATCATCTGCTGAGCCAGCAGAGCAACCGCATCCTGCATACCCTGGGCGTGGTGCAGATTCCGATCGCCATCGCCATGCTGGTGTTGATCGTCCTGGGCGTCCGCATGATCATGCACCGCCTGGCCGTTTTGAAGGACAACATCGACGCCCTCTCGGCCGGCGACGCCGACCTGACGCGCCGCCTGCCGCCCGGCGGCGGCATGGAGTTCGACGCCGTCTCGAGCAGCGTCAACAGCTTTATCGCACGCCTGCAAAGCATGCTCCAGCAAATCGGCATGAGCACCCAGTCGATCGCACTGGCCTCGCGCGAAATCGCGGCCGGCAACCAGGACCTGTCCGCGCGCACCGAGGCGCAGGCCAGTTCGCTGGAGGAAACGGCCGCCTCGATGGAGGAGCTCACCAGCACCGTCAAGAACAACGAGGACAACGCCAGCCAGGCCAACCGGCTGGCGCGCGAGGCCTCCACCGTGGCCGCGCAGGGCGGCACCATTGTCTCGAGCGTGGTGACGACCATGGGTGCGATCGAGCAATCGTCGCGCAAGATTGTCGACATCATCAGCGTGATCGACGGCATCGCCTTCCAGACCAATATTCTGGCGCTGAACGCGGCCGTCGAGGCGGCGCGCGCCGGCGAGCAGGGACGCGGCTTCGCCGTGGTCGCCGCCGAGGTGCGCAACCTGGCACAACGCTCGGCGGCGGCGGCCAAGGAAATCAACGCCCTGATCGGCGAGTCGGTGGCCGGGGTCGACAAGGGCGCCGCGCTGGTGGCCGAGGCCGGCGCCACGATGCAGCAGATCGTCGCCAGCACCGACAAGGTGGCCAGCATCATCGGCGCCATCATGGGCGCCAGCGCCGAGCAAAACCTGGGCATCGGCCAGGTCAACCAGGCGATCACGGAACTGGACGACACTACCCAGCAAAACGCCGCCCTGGTCGAGCAAGCGGCGGCGGCGGCGCTGTCGCTGCAGCAGCAGGCGGCCAACCTGGAACAGATCGTCGGCGGATTCAAGGTGTAGGAAGGGGGTACACGCAGGGGGTACACGCAGGGGGTACACGCAGGGGGGGGACACGCTCGCTGCGCAATGGGATGCAAAACCGCCTGCGGGTGTCGGCGCCACTGTCACGTCGTTGGTCCGCAAAATCCTATTCCGGGCAATGCGTCACGGTCGATCAGAGCGCAGAAATTGATGGCGGCGACCAGTTGCTGGCCGTTGAACACGGTATAGATGCGATCGAGCCGCGCCGCCGCCGCTCAGGACCACCTTGCCCTTGCGCGACCAGGTATGCCAACCGGTCGCCGGCGCCGCCTGGCGCTCGAACGTGAGCACGCCGCCGGTCGGATCGACCCGGGCGAACTGCCACGCCGGCAGCCTGGGCGCGGCCAGGTAGTTGGCCGGGTCGTGCAAGCCCTTCACCAGCACCGGAGCGGAATAGTTGCGCACGCCGTACAAGGCCGTTTGCAGGGGCGTGCTGGCGCCGACGTAGGTGCTGGCGTCGAGCGCGGCAGCGTGGGCGGTGGAAGCGAACGCCAGCATGATGCTGGCGCCAAGGAAGGACGTTTTCATGGTTGTCTCCAATGAAGAAAATAGAAAGAGGCGCGCGTTCTTTGGGCGAACGCTTTGCGCCGCGCAGGACGATCCCTGCCCACGTGCCGGGGCCTTGCCTGCGGCAATGCCAGATCGGCCTGACAATGCGACGCAGGTCGATCGGGTCCGACAACGTGGGTTAGGGAAATACAATGAGCATCCGACAGCGATGTCTGAGACAGATACCTCGCGTACCTGTCGCCATTGCGAGGACGGTGGGGAACCGGGTCGCGCAGGTCGGGATCGGCGCCGGCGACCCGAAGCGGGTCGTCACGGCAGCGATGAAATCATACTACGCTTGAACTCCAGATTAGACAATAAGCAAGTTGTACGACGTGGCACGTGCCTGGTCCGGCCACCGCGAGGTGGCTCATGTTCGCCGCGCTATTCCCTGATCTGCAGGTAAGCCTGCGGATAATTCGCCTTCAATTCGCTGTCTCTGGTGCTCCACACCTCATTGAGCGAAAACGCGGTGTTTTGCCAGAACGCGTCGCTGCGCGGCACCGTGCTGTTGGCGACATTGGCAATCTCGTTGTCGTTGCGCGTCTTGAACGAGGCGCTGCCGAAATTCGATGCTTCCAGCGCCAGCCGGTACTGCCGGTTGGCTTGATAGCGCACGCTTTCGTCGCTGTTCCAGTCCACCACCGCGCTGTAATGGCTGATGATATCCGGCGCATAAAACTCGCCCCAGTTGCCGAGGAACTCGACGCGGCGCTTGTCCTCGGCGTTAGCGAAGCGGAAAGCGTGGGTGAGGGCGCCGTCCTTGTGATAGACGACCATCGGGTGGCCGTTCTGGGTCAGTACCTGCCCGATCGGGCGGGTGGTGTATTTTCCGTGGGCGCTGGTGGAAACGTGCGAGATGAAATCTGGCTGCTCGTTCACTTTGCCGGTCCACACGATCACCGTTTCCACATCGTGCCTGTGGCCGCCGAGAAAGCTCAGGCCGATAGCCTGGTCCTTCTCAAAATACAGCTCGTAAAAGTGCGCGCAACGTTCGACCTTGTCGGCGCCTTCGACGCTGGCCTTGCAGATTTGCCGGTGAACGGTATTGGCATAGGCGGTCCAGTCGGCGTCGCGGCACGCGCCATGCACGCTGCCAGTGGCGTTCTTGCCGGGATTCTGGCGCAGGTTCTCGTTGCGGTGAAACGGCGTGGCCGGATAGCAGCCGTCCGAGTCGAAGTCGAAGGTCGGATGAAAATTGCGCACCTGCTTTTCATTGTATTTGGTGATACCGGCATTCCACTTGGGGAAGTCGTCGGCGTGCGCCGCCACGGCGCTCAAGGCGATACAGGACGCCAGCGCGGCCTTGCACCACGCCAGATTTGTCGGTTGAACGGAGTGTGTTTCTCTTTTCATGGAAGCTGCCTTTTGAGAGAGGGCCAATGTCGCGGGAAGGTCGGGCGAGAGCGTTACGCCTGCCGCTGCCAACGATACCGCTCAATTGTGACTTCTCGTTGACCTGCGCATGCCAGGCGGATAGGTGGCTGCATTCACGGCGCCTTGTCCGTGGCATCGTCTTCAGAATGAAATATTGGCATTTTTATCACAAAAATGATACCCTAACACCTGCATTGGCGCATAAACAACATTCTGTGAGGTTTGCAATGACCGACTACAAGAAGTGGCAGCATGGGTTCGAAACTTATAGCGGCAACGAGAACCGGCAGATCGACGGCTGCGACGTTCTGGTACGCGCGAAACAGGGGGCCGCATGCGCACCATAAGCCTATTTGCCCTCGCACTACTGGTCGCTTCGCCCGTGTTTGCGGCACAGGCCGACACCGTCAAAACCGCTTCCCAAACCGATGCCGCCACGGCGGTGCCGCAGTTCGACGCGGCCGAAAAATGTGATCAGTTCTCGCAGGCCGACCGGTACGATTGCCTGACCAACATGGCGGCCGACAGTGCCGTCACGCTCAAGCAGGCCGAAACCAAGGCGGTCGAGATGATCGACCAGTGGTTCGAGAACGCCAATTTCAAGAAGCTGGCAAAAACGAAATTGAAGGCGTCCAGCACGATCTTCGCCAAGTATCGCCAGGCAAAGTGCTCATTCGCCGACTCGCTGCGAGGCGGCGCCATAGGCAGTGCGCATGAAATCACCCGACTGGCCTGCATTGCCGACACCAATGCCCTGCGGGCACTGGAATTGAGCTACGCTACGAAAGACATGCCGCCGCCATAATCCCCCCCCCAAGCGCGCAACAGCGCCGGTGTTTCAACGCCGGCGGTTGGCGTGCGCAAGGCTCAGGCCTGCAAGGACAAACGGTACACCGTGGTCTGCCGGTACACCTGCCCGGGCCGCAGAATCACGGCCGAGGCGCACTGGCCGTTCAACTGATCCGGATACGCATGCGCCTCCAGGCAAAAGCCGTCATGCCGCGCATACGGCCGCCCCGCCCTGCCCTGCACCCCATCGAGCCAATTGCCGCTATAAAACTGCAAGCCCGGCTCGGTGGTGGACACCTGCAAACGCCGCCCCGATCCGGGATCGACCACGCGCGCCACGTCGCGCAGCGGCCCGGTGCGGCCCATCGCGTGCGGCTTGACGCAGTAACAATGGTCGAAGCCGCCCGCCAGCCGGATCTGCGCATCCGGCCAGCCCAGGCGCGGTCCGATCGCGGCCGGCTGGCGAAAGTCGAACGGGGTCCCGGCCACCGCCGCCACGCCCACGGGAATGCCGCCCGGATCGGTCTCCAGGTAAAAATCGGCATCGATCTGCAACATGTGGTCGCCCACGTCGGCGCTGCCGCCGTTCAGGTTGAAGTAGGGATGCGCGGTCAGGTTGACCGGCGTGGGCGCGTCCGCCACGGCTTCGAAGTCGATGGTCAGGCGGCCTTCGTCGTCGAGCCGGTAATGCACCTGCACGTCGAGCTTGCCGGGAAAGCCGCTGTCGCCATCGGGCGAGCTAAGGCGCAGCGAGACCCCCGCGTCGGATGCGCTCAATTTCCAGCGCGCCCTGTGAAAGCCGGCGTCGCCGCCGTGCAGATGGTTGCCGCGGTCGTTGACGGCGGCCTGCACCGGCGCGCCGTCGAGCATGAAGCGGCCCTGCGCGATGCGGTTGGCCCAGCGCCCGATGATGGCGCCGAAGTAGGCGCTGTTGTCGGCGTAGCCCGCCAGGTCGCGATAGCCGAGCAGCACGTCGGCCACCTTGCCGTAGCGGTCGGGCGCCCACCACGACACCAGCGCCGCCCCGCGCTCGCTGATCGTCAGGCGCATGTCATTGCCGTTGCGCAGGGTGAACAGCTGGTCGGCGGCGCGCAGCGCGGGTGGGGCAATCAATTGCTTGGTCGTCATTAAGAGTCTGCATGGTGAAATTGAGGAGTCCCCGCCGGCTCGGCCTGGCCTTGCAGGGCCTGGTCCTGGTAGGCGCGCGGGGTGCAGCCAAGCTCGCGCTTGAAGACCGAGTGCATGTACTGGCTCGAGGTAAAGCCGCAACTGAGCGCCACGTTGGCCAGGTTGCAGTCGCCGCGCCCGAGGATGGCGATGGCCGTGTCGAGGCGGAAGCGCAGGATCTCGTCGTGTACGCTGCAACCGAGCTCCTGGCGGAAATACGATTCCAGCGACGAGCGCGAAATACCGACGTAATCGGCCACCTGCCCGGTCTTGATGCCCTGACAGGCGTACTGGCGGATAAAGTGGCGCGCGCGCATCACGTGCGGGTGCTTGGCCGGTTCGTGCTTGCTCGACGCCAGCACGTTGATGCCGGCCGGCGGCACCAGAATGCGCGTCGTCGACAAGCGCGCGCCGTGCAGCATCTGGTCGAGCAGGTGGGCGGCGGCGCGTCCCATTTCCTGCGCGCCCTGGATCACCGAGCTGAGCGGAATGCGGGTGAGCATGCGCGCCAGCGGGTCGTTGTCGATGCCGATCAGCGCCACCTGTTCGGGTACTTCGATGCCGGCGATCATGCAGGCCTGCATCAACTGGCGCGCCCGGGCGTCGGTCACGGCGATGATGCCGCACGGTTTGGGCAGGCTGTGCAGCCAGTTGATCTGCTGCTGGACCGCTTCGTCCCACGATGGCGCGCTGGTGCCCTGGCCACGGAAGACTTCGGCTTCCATGCGGTCGCGCCGCATCAGGCTGCGGAAGGCGTTTTCGCGCTCCTGGGCCCAGCGGTTTTCCTGCGCTTCCGGCAGGCTGAACAGCGCGACGTGGCGCAGGCCGGCTTCGATCAAGTGTTCGTAAGCCAGTTTGATGAGTTTGAAATTGTCGGTGGCCACGTAGGGCACGCCGGACGGATAGGCGGCCACGTTTTCGTAGGACCCGCCCACGGCGACGACGGGAATGCGACTGCGCGCGAGGGCGGCGGCGACCGCGGGGTCGTCGAAATCGGCGATCACGCCGTCGCCCTGCCAGTCCTCGATGCCGGGCAGGCGCAGGCGGAAGTCTTCTTCGAGGAACAGGTCCCACGAGCTGCGCGTGCTCGACAGATAGGCGGCGATTCCTTCAATGACTTCACGATCGAAAATTTTGTTCGCGTTGAACAGCAGCGCGATGCGATGCGATGCGATGCGATGCGATGCGATTTTGGCATCAACATGGTTGAGTGTCTCCTTTAACCTCGCTGGCACGCCTCATTTTTGGGCACGCTTCATTTGTTTATTGTATAAGCAAAACAAATTGCTTTAATATCAATGGACGGGGCACGGGGCTGCGGCTTATTCTGCAAGCAACGGGAGCCAAGTTCAATTATGAAAATGACCAAGGCGCGGTGCGTTTCCGGGTGAGCAAGGCATTCTTCGCTAAGTCACCCAATCACGCAATCACGCAATGACGAAAGCAGACATGTTCAAACACGGCCCGATCCGCCTTCTCGGCGCAATCGCCCTGCTCGCCGGCGTCATCGCCGTACCGCTCTACGCCCGCGACAAACCCAGGCACCCGCACACACCCACGGCCAGCGTCCCCTACATCGAGAGCGCGGTCACCTTCGCCAACCCGTCCGGTCCCAGCCGCCTGGCCGGCACCCTGAGCACGCCACCCGGCCCCGGCCCGTTCCCGGCCATCGTCATCGTGCCCGGCTCCGGCCCGGTCAATCGCGATGGCGACCTGTTCGGCCACCAGTTCTACCGCGTCCTGGCCGACGACCTGAGCCGGCGCGGCTTTGCCGTGCTGCGCAGCGACAAGCGCGGCCTGGGCCAGTCGAACGGCAGCTTCGGGAGCGCCACCACCGCCGACTTCGCCTCAGACATCGAAGCCGGTGTCGCCTTCCTGCGCACGCGCGCCAACATCGACCCGCAACGCATCGGCCTCGTCGGACACAGCGAAGGCGGCATCATCGCGCCCATGGTGGCCGGCAAGGACCCGCGCATCGTGTTCGTGGTGATGATGGCTGGAAACGGCATTCGCGGCGACCAGATGCTGCTCGACCGCACCCGCAAGCAAGGCATGGCCGGCAAGAGCGCCGCCGAGACCGAACGCGAGCTGCGCTTGCAACAAGCCGTCTTCGGCGCCGTGACCGCCGACGCGCCAGCGGCCGAGCGCGAACGGCGCGCCCGCCAGCTCTATCTGGACGCCCAGGCCAGCTATGGCCGCCCCTGGTCGCCGGAGGAACTGGCGCCCCTGCTCACGCCGTGGATGCGCAGCTTCCTGGCGTCGGACCCGGCGCCGGTGCTGCAGGGCCCGCGTTGCGCGGTGCTGGCCCTGGTCGGCGACAAAGACCAGGTGGTGATGGCGGAAGAGAATATTCCGGCGCTCACGCGCGCGCTGGCCGGCAATCCGAAAGCGAGCGTGCGCCGCCTGGCCGGGCTGAACCACTTCTTCCAGAGCGCCGGCACTGGCGCCTTTTCGGAGGTGGCCGGAATCAAGGAAACCATCGCCCCGGAGGCACTCGAACTGATCGGTTCGTGGGCCGGCGCGCACTCCCGGCCATAAGCATCAGGGCCGGCCGGCCAGCGCCAGGTCCGGGTCGCTGTCGAACAGCGCCACCAGCCAGCCGGCAAAGGCGGCCAGCTTGGGCGCCGCCATCCGCCCTTGCGGATACAGCAGCGACACCGGCATGGGCGTGGGCGGCGTGTCCGCCAGCACCTGCACCAGCGCGCCGTCGGCCAGGTGCCGGCGCACCTGATAGGTGGCGACCTGCGTCAGTCCCAGTCCCTGCAAGGCGCAACTGAGGTTGGCGTCGGCGTCGTTGACCGCGATCGGCCCGCTGATGGCCACCTTGACCACCGCCTCGCCCACCACGAAATCCCAGTCGAACGGGCGCCCCGTGCGCGCCGAAAAATGCACCACGCTGCGGTGTACGTGCAGCTCGTCAATCGCGCGCGGCACGCCATGACGCGCAAAGTAGGATGGCGCGGCGCAGGTGACGAAGCGCATCTCGCCGATCTGGCGCCCGATCATCGAGCAATCCTGCAACTGCCCGACCCGCACCGCGCAGTCGATGCCGTCCTGGATCAGGTCGACCAGGCGGTCGGTGATGCTGATGCTCAGTTCGACCTCGGGACAGGCCTCATGGAAGGCGCCGATGTGCGGCAGGATCAGGTGCCGCGCCAGCGCCGACGGCAGGTCGATCCGCAGCTTGCCCCTGGGCCGGGCCGATTCGGCGCCAAAAAACGGTTGCTCGGCCGCGTCGATGGCGGCCAGGATGTCGATGCAGTGGGCGTAATACTGGGCTCCGTCGGGCGTCAGCGAGAGCTTGCGCGTGGTGCGCTGGAGCAACTGGCTGCCCAAAAATGCTTCCAGGTTCTTCATGGTGGCCGTCAGCGAGGCGCGCGGCAGGTGCAGGCTCTCGGCCGCGCGCGAAAAACTGTTGGCCTCCACGATGCGCACGAATGTTTGCATTGCCTTCACCTTGTCCATGCGTGTTTCCCGATCGATTGTTCATGTTTTGTGAAAAGTATAGGCGCATTATGAGCATATAATCGCCAGACCGGTTTTGTCTACAATGGCAGCACTTCAACGCAAGTTGCTATTTTGAGGATGCAAGATGAAACCGAACACCGAACACACAGGCGATATTTCTTCCGGCATGGTGCTGCTGCTGGCGGTGGCCGCCGGCCTGATCGTGGCCAATCTGTATTACGCACAAACCCTGGTCGGGCCGATCAGCCGCGCCACCGGCCTGTCGGCCGCAGCCGCCGGGCTGATCGTCACCCTGACCCAGGTCGGCTACACCGTCGGCCTGCTGTTCATCGTGCCGCTCGGCGATGTGCTGGAAAACCGGCGCCTGGTGATCGGCGCCCTGCTGCTGACCGCCGTGGCGCTGCTCACGGCGGCGTTCAGCACCAGCGGCTGGGTGTTCCTGGCGGCGGCGCTGGCGATCGGCCTCGGTTCCGTGGCCGCGCAGATACTGGTGCCGATTGCCGCCCACCTGTCGCGCGAAGCGACCCGTGGCAAGGTGGTGGGCCAGGTGGTCAGCGGCCTGCTGCTGGGCATCATGCTGGCGCGCCCGGTCGCCAGCCTGGTGGCCGACGCCAGCAACTGGCACGTGGTGTTCGGCGGCGCCGCCGTGCTGACCCTGATGCTGGCCGCCGTGCTGCGCGTCAAGCTGCCGCAGCGCATGCCGACCTCCGCGCTGCCGTACGGGCGCCTGATCGGCTCGATGTGGACCTTGTTCAAGACCACGCCGGTGCTGCGTCGCCGCGCCGCTTACCAGGCCGGCCTGTTCGGCGCCTTCAGCCTGTTCTGGACGGTCACGCCGATGATGTTGTCCGGGCCGCAGTTCCAGATTTCGCAGACCGGCATCGCGATCTTTGCGCTGGTCGGCATGGCCGGGGCGATCGCCTCGCCGATCGCCGGGCGCCTGGCCGATGCCGGCAAAACCTTGCCGGCCACCGGCGTGGCGCTGACCCTGGGCGTGCTGGCCTTTGCCCTGCCCTTGCTGATTCCCGGTTCGCGCGCGCTGGCGCTGGGCGTGCTGGTGGTGGCCTCGATCATCCTCGACATGGGCGTGGCCGCCAGCCTGGTGCTGGGCCAGCGCGCCATTTTCGGCATGGCGCCGGAAGTGCGCAGCCGCCTGAACTCGCTGTATATCGCGCTGTTTTTTGCCGGCGGCGCGCTCGGCTCGGCGCTCGGCGGGTGGGTGTTCGCCACATATGGCTGGCATGCGGTGTTGCTGACGGGCATGGCCTTTCCCGCGCTGGGACTGGCGCTGTGGTTGTCGGAACCGCGCCCCGTGGCGGCCATCGAGGCGAGCCGATAATTGGGGACATTTTCGCCCAACTGCATACCACAACAGCGGCGCGCAGGCGAGCGGGCGCGATAGACGCAGATCGTGTTGCGTACGCGTCAGGCGCTTAGGCTATGGGTGTACGCCGCCTCTGTTCTATGCGGCGACAGGCTGGTCCGGTGGCCTCAACACCGGGCACCAGCTTTCCTCCCTCCTTCCACTTTGGCCCGAGGCCGGTTCCCGGCCTATTTCACGTGGTCGTTGACATACGGTAGCGGCACCCAGCGGTAGCCGTCAGCGTCGGCCCGCAAACGGCCCACGCCGGGAAACGCCACATGGTCGCCCGCCACCAGGTATTTCTCACTGGCCGCTTCAGCAAAGGCGCGCGTGCGCTGCGCCGCCGCCGCATTGGCGTCGACATCGAACACGATCGTCACCGACGGGTCCGGCATCTGGACTTCCGCCACGTGCAGCAGGTCGCCCCAGAACACCAGCTTTTCGCCGCCGCTATCGAGCGCGTAGAAACTGTGGCCCGGCGTGTGGCCGTAGCTCGGGATCGCGCGGATGCCGGGGAATAATTCGGTGGCGCCATCGAAGGGCTTGACCTTGCCGGCGTCGACATACGGTTTTACCTTCATCAGCGCCTGGTCGAACAGCGCCCGCCTGGCCTCGGGCGCTTCGCTGCGCCTGGCGGCGCTCATCCAGTAGTCCAGCTCGCGCTTGTCGAGATGCAAGGTGGCGTTGGGGAAAACCATGCGCTTTCCATCCGTCAGTCCGCCCGTATGATCGGTGTGGATATGCGTGATCAGGATGTCGGTGATCTGTGCGGGCTGGTAGCCGGCCGATGTCATCGTGGCGACCAGCTTGTTCAGGGTCGGGCCGTACAGTTCGCCGCTGCCGGTGTCGACCAGCAGCAGGCGCGCGCCGCTCTCGATCAGGTAGGCGTTGACGGACGCATCCACATGGCTTCCCTGGAAAGTGGCCGCCAGGCGCGCCGCCACCTGCGCCGGCGCCACGTTGGTCAGGAGCGCGGCGGGGGGAATCGCCAGGGTGCCGTCGGACAAGGCCGTCACGTTCACATTGCCCACCTTGAAATGATGGTAGCCGGGCTGGACCTTGTTGAGGCGGGCGCCTGGCGCGGCCTGGGCGAATGCGGCGGGCGCGCCAAAGGCGAGGAAGGCGGCCGCCAGAACGCCGATCAGGATGGTGTTTTTCATGTTACTTCCTTGAAAGTGGTGAGGCGATCGATTATATTTATTTCACTTTCATTGATACATGGGATAAAAATACAATGTCTATCTATGCAGCGTTGACAATCGCATGATCGACAACATTCTCGACCTGAGCATTTTTGCGCGCGTGGTGCAGACCGGCAGCATGACCGACGCCGCCGGCGAGCTCGACTTGTCATTGGCGGTGGTGAGCAAGCGCATGGCGGCGCTGGAAGACCGGCTCGGTGTGCGCCTGCTCAACCGCACCACGCGCAAGCAGTCGCTCACGCAGGAAGGGGCGCGCTTTCACCAGCGCTGCATCCGCATCCTGGCCGAAGTCCAGGATGCCGAGGCCGACATGACCGACAGCCGCACCAGCATTGCCGGCCTGTTGCGGGTGGCGGCGCCGCGCGGCTTCGGGCGGCGCTACATGAGCGGCATCGCGGCCGCCTTCCAGCGCCAGCATCCGGCCCTGTGCATCGAGCTGAGCCTGGACGACGCCTACGTCGACATGGTCGAGTCGGCCATCGACGTGGCCCTGCGCTTCGGCAACCTGAACGATTCGAGCATGATCGCGCGCCCGGTCGCCACCGGCTACCGCATCATGTGCGCCTCGCCCGCCTACATCGAACGGCACGGCGCCCCGCTCACGCCCGAGGACCTGGTCCGGCACGCCTGCATCGTGTACCGCGCCGACTCGACCCGGCACTGGGTGTTCGAGCGCGACGGCAAAGCGGTCACGGCCGCCATCACGCCGACCTTTTTCTGCAACGATGGCGATGCGGCCCAAGCCATCGCGCGCGAAGGCGGCGGCATTTTCTACAAGGCGCTGTGGGATGTGAGCGAGGATCTCGCCGCCGGGACGCTGGTGCGCGTGCTGCCGCACTACAGCGCGCCGAGCGAGCCGCTGCAGGTGGTGTATCCGCACGCGCTGCATCTGTCGCCCAGGGTGCGCCAGTTCGCCGACTTCGCCATCGAACGGCTGCGCGCGCAACTGCCCTGAACCAATCCCTGCGACAGCGCGGTGCGGCCACGGCCGCGCTCTTGATGAACAATCAAGGCGTGCGGTTAAAATATCGCCTCAACAAGCGCTCCGACACGCTTGACGCTTGACGCTTGACTCTTGACGCTTGACTCTTGACGCTTGACTCTTCCGAAACGAGAACCCGCCACATGCCAACCCCACCGATCTTGATCCGCAATTACCTGCAGGCTGGCGACGGCCCGCGCGAAATCCTCCTGGTGTCCGCAGGCCGGGTCATGCCGGCCTCGCCCGCGCTGCGATGGGTCGGGGCCTTCAGCGACGATGGCAAGGGCGGCCTGATCGCCCCCGCCAAAGCCATCGGCGGCGGCGCCGGCTACATCGATGCGGACGGCCGCTGGGTGGTTGCGCCCGAACTGGAAAATACCCACCCCTTCTCCGATGGCCTGGGGCCGTACCGCAAGGATGGACTGTTGGGTTTCATGCACCCGGACGGCACGCCAGCGATCGCGCCGCGCTTGCTCGGCGGGCGGCGTTTCCATGCTGGCCTGGCGGCGGTGCTGGTCGCGCCCGACACCTTTCGCTACATCGACAAGCGCGGCGAGTTTGCTTTCGAGGGCGAGTTTTGCGAGGCCGGTGATTTTTGCGCGAACGGCCTGGCGGTGGCCAGGAGCGGCAAGCGCGACCAGGCCGGCTATCTGGACCAACAGGGCGGCTGGGCGATTGCTCCGCGCTTCGTCAAGGCACTGCGTTTTTGCGCCGGTGGCGCGGCGCCGGTATCGGTCGGAGAAAACCGGTATGGCCTGATCGACGCGCGCGGCGAATGGATCGCGCAGCCCGGCTACCGGTTCATCGACGACTTCAATGCCGACGGCCTGGCATTTTTCGGGCAGGGGAAAAGCAGCTGGGATTACGACACCGGCTTTCTGGATGCGCGCGGCGACAGGTTTTTCGCGGGTGCGCCCACCGGAAACACCAATATGGTCGGCGGCGTGCTGCGCGAGAACGACTATACCTACCTCACGCGTCATGGCGCGCTGCACATTCCCGGCATGGACTGGGGCGGCGCGATCAACGAGCACGGCATCGCCCTCGGACGCACTGCGCACTACGCCGAGCGCGTCGAGGGCCAGCCCAATCCGCCGGCCACATGGGGCATCCTGGACATCGAAGGCGAATTCGTCGCGGTGCCTGGCAACGCCCTGGAGCCGCTGACGGACAAGGACGGCATGTTCGAAGAAGCGGAACCGGACACGCCGCTGGCCGTCTTCTTCGGCGACGACGACGACCTGCTGATGCTCGGGCGCGACGCCCGCATCGCCTTCCGCCTGCGCCGCGAAGCATCGGCGCAGGGCCAGTATGCGGCGCTCTACGACGCCGATGCGCGCCTGCTCTGGACCAGCCCCGCAGGCGGGCCGATCGCACTGCCGGAGCGCTTCTTCGTGGCCCCGCCGCACTCCCTGATGGACAAGCTCCCCTCGCTTGATGCCCTGGCCGACTTCGCCAGGGCGATGCTGCTCGCTACCGAACGCAAGCTGCAACTGCTCGTGCGCGAAGGAAAACTCGACGATGAGGGCGAGGACCAGGAAGGCGAGGATGAGGACGAGGACGAGGATGAGGACGAGGATGAGGACGCCGCTGTGGAAGCGGCGCTCGCCAGCTACCTGGCCACGCGCAGCCGCATCGTGCGCTTCTACCTCAACGAAGAACTGGTCGGCTACTACCCCTTCCTGGCGGAGGAACGCAGGGCGCTCCTGCACCGGATCGAGCAGGACTGCGTGGAGCGGCTGAGCGCGCAATTCGGCCCGTCCGACAACGCGCCCGACTTTGCCGGCCAGCCGCACAACACCTGGTACTACGCCTGGCCGATCCGCCTTGACGCCACCCTGCCAGGCACGGACGACGCCCCCGAGGCGAACCGCCTGTGGCTGGCCCTGAACTGGAGCGGCGACACCGGCGACGGCGACGAGTGGGGCGACTTGTGGCTGACCTGCGCGCCGAGCCTTGAAACGCTGGAACTGGCGCTGGAAGCGTTCGACCAGCTGCCCGGCGACGAAGACGACGACGACGAAGACGACGACGACGAAGACGACAACGACGAAGACGAGGACGAGGACGAGGACGCGTTGTCCCCCATGAGCCATGAGGCCCTGCTGGCCCTGGTAACCGAATCGCCCACCAGCATCAACGAGCTCGCCGACGACCAGATCAGCGCCGAGCTGGCCGATGCCGCCACCGAGGCCCACTCGGACGCGCTGGAGCACCTGCCCGAACGTTTCCAGACGCCGGAGCGGCTGGAAGCGCTGATACGCAAGAGTGTCGATTGCGCACGCGCGATTCCCGATGTCTGCATGAGCGCCCAAGGCCTGGCGCTGGCGCGCGCGCTGTACGGCGAGGACGACGCCTGGATCGCGCATGACGCCTATCGCAGCAAAGCGCGCACCCGCTGGGACCAGAACGCCTTGTGGAACTACTGGGGCGCCCTGATCGATGCGCCGATGAGCGAACGCGCGCTGCGCGCCGGCGTCAGTTTGTACAAAATCCCGCTCTGGCTGCGCACGCCGGAACTCGAAGCACTGGCATTGCAGCTGAAAATCTCGGACATCCGCACCGTACGCAAGCAGGCGATCACCGCCGACATCGCGGCGCGCGCGGTGCGCGAGCGCCACGCGGCGCTACTAAAGTACATTCCGGCCCACCTGCTCACGCCCGCCCTGTGCCTGGCCTCGGTTCAGCATGGCGGGGACACGCTCGCCTTCGTCCCGCCGGCGCTGCGCAGCGTCGACGTATGCACGGCGGCGGTCGCGCAGGACGTGGGAGCGATGTATTGGGTGCCGGACGGGATGGAAGAAGACATCTGCACCCGCGTCATCGAGGCCAACCTGGCAGCGGGCGCCGGGGATGAATGGACACGCAAGCTGCGCGGCCGGCAGTATGCGCTGCGCGCCTGGGTGCGGGTCTGGAACGAGGACTACGCCGGCGCGATCGGCGACGCCATCCTGGCGCTGGGCGATCTGGAATTTCCGGTTGACGCGCACTTCCTGCTGGCCGTGTCCTACCGCGCCCTCGGCCGCGCGTTCGACAGTGCGCTGGAAGCGGCGACGGTACTGGCGATCGACAGCGATTTCGAACCCGACTGGACGGCCGATACGACCTGGCTGGCGCCCGAGGCCAAGGCCACCTTGTCCGCGGCGGACGACGAAGCCTTGCTGCGCGGCCTGCGCACGCACCCGCTGGCGCTGTCGAAAATCGCGCAGCGCCGCATCACCCAGGCGATGGCCGAGGTGGCCGTGGCGGCATCGCCGGACGCCCTGGCGTTCGTGCCGAAAAAGCTCATGACAGCGGACCTGCAAGCGCTCGCGACGCGCTAGACTACGTCACCGCCTTGTTCCGATTTACCCGACCAGAAAGAGCACCATGCGCACCACCATCCTCACAACCCTGATCCTTGCGGCGGCCGTCGTCGCTGGCGTACACGTACACGCGGCGGACCCGGCGCCGGCCCCCAACCTCGACAAGTCGCAGCTGGCGCCGGACGCGCAAGGCCTGGTCGCCACCGACGCCGCGTTCGCCTACGTGCGCGGGCGCAGTGCGGCATCGAGCAAGACCATCAGCGAGAAAATCGTCGCTTGCCACGGCGTCTCGCGCGCGCGTTTCGCTGCGACGCTCGACGAATCGATGGTGACCTGCTATGCCCAGATCGCGCCCAAGTACAAACCGCGCATGTCGATCAACGACGCCATGCCGGCCTTCGCCATGTGTGCGCGCACGACCATGCTGCGCACCTTGAACCTGGACGCTGACACGGTCAACCCGTGTATCGCCGCGGCGCAATAGCCGCGCCGGAAGCGGCTGATCCAGGCCCCGTTGTGCGAACGCTTTGGCGGGGAGATGCCAGCATCAGTAGCCGAAGTCGTCGCGCGCCACCCTGGCGCTCGGGCGATGTTTGCCAGTGCGCGAGGAAATACCTTGCTGAAGTGCCGACAAGGCCGGGAAGCTGATGCGTTTGCAGCCGTTCGCCACCCACACATCTCCGGTCAGCACATTGACCGCGTAGTGGCCGTGGGTAAATGACATGGCGTTCTTGGGGTGGCTGTACACCAGGCTGAAGGTACGGTAACCCGGATACAGGTCGTCGCCGCCACGAAACGGTTCCTCGATCCACCAGGCTGTGTCGGACATGTCCACGCGCTCGTGTTCCAGCACCACCATCAGGACCCGCTTGGCCTGATTCACGGTCAAGCCGGTCGGGCGGACCTTGTTCACGTCGAGCGCCCGCGCAAACGCCGGCCGCCAGCCAGGCGGCCTACATCGCCTGCATCTAAGGCGCCGGCCAAGGCTGACGCCGGCCAGGCCTCACTGGCCGCCGAGGATGCGCGTCACCTGCAGGGCCGGCGCGCTGCCGATGTCGAGCACCACGCCGGCTTCATCAAGCTGCAACGGCTCGAGGTCGCGCAGTTGGCTTTCGAGCAGCGCGGGCGGCATGTAGTGATCAGCGCGCGCGCGCATGCGCGCGGCGATCAGTTCGCGCGGCCCGTCCAGGTGGGCGAAGCGCAGCGCCGGATCGCCTTCGCGCAGCAGGTCGCGGTAGCGCCGCTTGAGCGCCGAGCACGACAGCACAAGGCCGGCGCCGCGCGCGCGCGCCTCGCGGATCTGCCCTTGCAGGGCATGCAGCCAGCCGGCCCGGTCCGCATCGTCGAGCGCCATCCCGGCCGACATCTTGGCCACGTTGGCGGCCGGATGATACTGGTCGCCCTCCACGAACCTCACGCCGAGCGCTTGCGCGAGCGCTTGCCCGACCGTGCTCTTGCCGCAACCGGACACCCCCATCACCACCCAGCGCATCTTGTCCTCCTTGCCGACCATGCCGTCTCCACAAGTTAGCGCTAACATCAGGATTCGCAGTCTAGCCTGAATTTTGCACAAAAAAGGGCAAGAATGCCGTAAGTGATTGATAGAATGGGAATTATCTAAAAACCTACCCTATCAGCACGAACACACCTTGCCCGACATGAATTCTACCCCAGAGCAG
>NZ_WHJF01000107.1:0-22983 GCF_011682185.1 Massilia genomosp. 1 | reverse complement strand
GGTTAGCCGTTTCGTACTCGACGTGCGCGGTGTTGATGGTGATGCCGCGTGCTTTTTCTTCCGGTGCTGCATCGATCTGGTCGTATGCTTTTGCTTCGCCGCCGAATTTCTTCGACAGAACGGTTGCGATCGCTGCCGTCAGGGTGGTCTTGCCGTGATCAACGTGTCCGATGGTACCGACGTTGACGTGCGGCTTGGTCCGTTCGAATTTACCTTTTGCCATTTTAGACTCCTAACGATTTTTGAGTGTGACCAGGCACGCGCCTGACTAACTATTGAATACTGCGAATGTTGCGAGTGTCGCAAGTGCCATAAAGCACTGAATTCTGGTGCCCTTTACGTGGATTGAACACGTGGCCTCTCCCTTACCAAGGGAGTGCTCTACCACTGAGCTAAAAGGGCGATTAGGTACTACGATTTGCGATCTTGCTGCCACCGATCGCGCATTGCATGAAGCACTGGAGCGGGTGAAGGGAATCGAACCCTCGTCGTAAGCTTGGAAGGCTTCTGCTCTACCATTGAGCTACACCCGCGAGTTACTACTTCACCGACTACAACATCTTCTGCAACAACTTGGTGGAGGGGGCTGGATTCGAACCAGCGTACTCATAGAGAACAGATTTACAGTCTGTCGCCTTTAACCACTCGGCCACCCCTCCGCGAGGAACCGCAGAGTATGAAGCAAGATCAATCTTCTGTCAATTATATTTGCAGGGTGCTTTCTGCTATCTCACTGACCTCTTGCTTCGGGGCGTGATTGTAACGGGAAGATGTCGGAATGTGCAAGGGCTTGGCGAAAAAAGGTGAAATCTTTTTTGGACGCCACTTTTGAGTAAGTACGTTAGCCTGTAAACCGTCATTCCCGCGCAGGCGGGAATGACGGAGCGAATGGTTTCGGGTGAAAGGCGCTTACTTACACAGCCGCGTAAGTACTACGGCGCCAGCGCCAGCAGCACCTGCCCTTTCAGGGCCTTGATCAGCGACGTCTCGTCCGGCGGCACGCCCTCCGGCGCCACCACGGCGCGGTCGGCGTAGAACAAGCCCACCTGCACCTTGCTCACCACCAGCGGCAGCACGATGAAGCTCCTGGCGTCCGGCAGCAGGGCGCGGTGCCAGGCCGGCAGCAAGTCGCGGATCTTGGGACTGGCGGCGTCCGCGATCATCAGATCGGCGTCGTTCTCCATGGCCAGATGGAACAAGTCGCGCGCCGCGCCCATCGGAAAGGCAAACCCCGCCTGCAAGCGCCCATGGTCCTCCCCGAACGCCACCCGCGCCCGGTACTGCCCGCTGCGCGCGTCTTTCAGGCACACCGTGGCAAAACGGAATCCCATGCTCCTGTACAGCGTCTCGAGCACCGCCAGGATGACATCGTTGACCTTGGCGTCGCCGCCGGCGCGCAGTTGCGTCACATCCTGCACCCCGGCCAGCAGCAACTCGCGCGCATTGTGCGGCTTGCCGCTCGGATGGGCCTTGCCCTCTCCGCTCTCGCCCGCGTCCATGGTCGCCAGCAGCAGCACATTCGGCAAGCCGCCAGTGTCGAGCGTTTCCTCGTCGCGCGGCTGCGGCTCCATGTTCATGCTGCGCAGCAGCGCCGTCATTTCGGTCTGGACCGTCCCGAACAAGCCCTTCATCTGGTCGGCAGTCAGGTTCAGCGCCACGCCATAGCGCAGCTGCAAGGCCTGGAACTCCTTGCTCTCGGACGGACTGGCCGACCGCCCCAGCAGGCGCGACACCTCCATCGAGAACGACGCCACCTGGCGCATCCACTCGCCGCGGTTGATCGCCACCTTCTGCGCGCCCGCCTGCAAGGGGCTGAGCGAGCGGACGATAACGTCGGGAATCTTCCACTCCGCCATCACCGCCTGCGACAGCGCGTCGTAACTCGATCCCAGGATCATCTGCGAGGCCTGGCCCACGCTGTGGGTGCCGCCCTTGACCAGGGCGTTGATCTCGCGATAGCGGTCGTGCTCGTGCGAAGCCACCAGCAGCGGGCCGAGGTTCTTGAACAAGGCCCCGATCGAGGCTTCCTCGGCGCCCTGGTAAAAGCTGTGGCGCGCCATTTCGCGGCCCACCAGGCTGGCGCACAGGGCCGCTTCGAGCTCGATGCGCACGCTGGTGGCGTGCGCGCTGTTGGACAAGGCGTCCACCAGCAGCATGGCCAGCGCGGTGGTGCGCACATTGTCGAAGCCGAGCAGCGAGATGGCGCGCGAAATCGTGGTGACGGTGGTGCCGGACTTGGTGCGGTAGGTCGGCGTATTGGACAGGCGCAGGATGCGCTGGGTCAGGGCCACGTCCGACAGCACGTAATAGGCCAGGTCGTGCGTGCCCTCGTCCTCGGACGAGGCCATCTCGACCACCCGCGCCACCGAGGCGCCCAGGGCGAACATGTCTTCGTCGCCGCAGACCTTGTGGATCAGGGAGGCGCGCACGCGGCGCGTGTCGCCGTCGGGATAAGCGGGTGAAGCCGGAGGAGGAGAAACGCTGGGCATGGGCACTCGAAGTGAGGCGACAATCAAGCGGGCGCGCCGGCTTTCCTGCGCGCACCTTTGTCGTATTTGGTCAGGATCTGCTGATGCAGGCCGGCCAGGGCCGGCAATTTGGGGTTGACCGGGTCGAGCCGGCGCACATTGTCGATCAGCGCCAGCGCATCCTGGGCCAGCAGCGCGTCCCAGCCGACGTTTTCCAGGCACTTGAGCACGGCGACGGCGGCATTGAAGACCACTTGCGGATTGTCGGGCAACTTGCCGACCGCCTCGAGCATCAGCTCGACCGAGCCGCGGTAGTCGCCTTCGTTGGCCTTGGCCGCGCCGGCCGCCACCAGGTCGACCACGGCCTGGCGGCTGTCGTGCGCCACCGACAGGGCCAGGTCGGTGCGCCCGGCATGCTCGAACACCGCCATCGCCTTGGCCATGACGGCGCCGTTGGCGGCGTTGCGCATCACCTCGCTCATGACCTCGGCCGCGCCGTCTTCCATATTGTTTTGCAAACAGTTGCGCGCGAGCTCCATCTTGACCTCGGGCGAGAGCCCGCTGCTCAGGCGGCAAGCCGTCAGCGCGGCGCTGAGCGACTCTTCCAGGCGCACATCGTTGCCGGTGTACTCATGCACCATGGCCGACGAAATGGCGCTGCACACGGCCGTGTTCTTTTGCCCGCCCATCGACTTGTCGAGGTCGCGGATCACGGCGGCCGCCTGCACCGGGTCGCCCTTCTTCACCAGGGTCTGCACCAGCTTGAGGTGGTCTTCCGGATCGCGGAAGGTTGAATACTTGGCCTTGCTCACCACTTGCTTGAGCACTTTTTCGGCGGTCTCGGTGTCGCCCGTTTCCAGCGCCACCTCACCGAGCTTGCGCAGGCGCCGCACCGCGTGCGGCGAGACCGCGACCGCGTCGCTCAAGACCGCCTGCGACTTGTCCAGCTCGCCAATGGCCGCGTGGGTGCGCGCCAGCCAGTCGTAGGCGTCGACGAATTTCTTGTTGCTCTCGACCAGCGCGGTCAGGATATCCCTGGCCTCGTCGAAGCGCTCGCGCAGGAACAGGGTCTTGGCCAGGCCCAGCCTGGCCCAAGCGATGGCCTTGGCGTCGAACAGTTGCTGGTAGATCGGTTCGGCCAGCTCCGGCTCGCCCAAAAACAGGTGCAGCTCGGCGCGCAGGCGCAGGAAATCGACCGCGTAGCGCGGGTGCAGCCGCATGCCGTCGACGCAGGCGTCGATCGCGTCGCGCTGGTTGCCCTCCTCCATCAATTGATACACCGGCATGAACACATTGCGCTTGTCGAGCGCGCGCCCGATGCGTTCGAGCAGCAAGTCGGCCGTGAACGGCTTGAGGATGTAATCGGTGGGCGCCAGTTCGGCCGCGCTGACCACCTTGCTGTAATTGCCTTCGGCGGTGACCATGATGAACATGGTCGTCATGGTCATCAGCTGATGGTGGCGCAAGTCTTCCAGCAACTGCTGGCCATCCTGGCCGCCGTCGAGGTCGTATTCGCACAGCACCACGTCGAACGATTTCAGGCCCAGGTGCTTGATGGCGGCGTTGGAACTGGCGGCATGCTCGATCTTGCTCAGGCCGCACAGGGTCAACATGTTGTGGATGCTGGCGCGCATGCCCGCATGCGGCTCCACAATCAACGCGGTCAATCCCTCGAGTTCGTTCATCTCTTGTTTTTCCGATCAGCTTGTGGCGGTCCATGGTCCGCTAAGAGCCTATGTCGGCAGGCCGGGGGAAGCAGGGGCAAGGCGCGAGGAGGCCGCATGGCTAGCCATGCAACGACGAACAACGCCCGCCCCCGCCTGCCAGGCGCGCCAGCTGCGACTCCGGGCTACCGACATAGGCTCTCAGTAAGTCGGCACGCTGGTTTTAGTATATTACGGCAGGGGAACGAAATAGTTGAATTCCGCCGCGCGGAACGGCGAAGCCGATGCAGGAATACGACACCGGCCCCGCTACGGGATGGGATCAATCGTCCTCGATATCGACCAGCATGGGCGGGCTGGTGTCGATGATTTCGAGCAGGGCGGCCACCACCTCGGGATCGAACTGGGTCCCGCTGCGCTCGCCGATGTAGCTCACCACGTCCGGATACGGCCACGGTTCCTTGTACGGGCGCCGGTGCAGCAGCGCGTCGAACACATCGACCACGGCCACGATGCGCGCCGCCAGCGGAATGTCGCGCCCGCTCAAGCCCTCGGGATAGCCGCCGCCGTCGAAATGCTCGTGATGGGCGCCGGCGATCTGGGCGCCGTAAGTCAGGTAGCTCACGCCGTCGACCATGCTGGCGGCGCGCTCCAGGATCGAACGGCCGATCTGGGCGTGGGTCTGCATCACGCGCCGCTCCTCGGGCGTGTGCGCGGCCGGTTTGAGCAGCACATGGTCGGGCGTGGAGACCTTGCCCACGTCGTGCAGGATGCTGGCCAGGCCGATCATTTCCAGCAATTGCGGGCTCAGGCCCGGATCGTCCACGCCGCGCTGCTTCATGCGCTGCGCGATGCGCGACGACAAGTCCTGGACCCGCCGCACATGGCCGCCGGTGCCGTGGTCGCGGAATTCGGCCAGGTCGGCCAGGGCCACCACGGTCGCTTCCTGGGCGCGCCGCAATTGGCCGAACATGTACAGATTGTCGAAGGCGGCCGCGATGCGCTGGCAAAACACTTCCAGCAGGTCGCGCTGGATCGGCGCCAGCGGCCACGGCGGCGTGACCGAAATGCACAGCTGGCGCTCTTCCTGGGTGTGGATGTAGAGCACGTTGACCGGATGCTCGAACTGGCTCTGCTTTTCGCGGAAGGCCTTGGCGATCGCCGGCATCAAGGGATGGTCGGCCGGCAGCGCCTCGCTGTCGGCCAGCGCCGTGTAGTGGCCGGTGGCGGCCACCACGGTCGGCCCGCCGGTGACGGCCGACATCACGCACAGCACGCCGTCGGCGCCCACGTCGAGGATCGCGCTGACCTGGTTCAGCACGCCCGAGGCGAATTCGCGCAGGGAATGGATCTGGTACAGGTTGGTGGCGCCGGCCAGGATCTTGCCGAGACCGATGCGGCTGCGTTCGAGCATCATCAGGCTCTCGTAGGCGCGCAGGGCCGAGATGACGGTGGTAAACAGCTTCTGCGTGGTCAGCTCGGTCTTGGCCTTGTAGTCGTTGATATCGTATTCGATGATCACGCGCTGCTCGGGCGCCTGGCCCGGCTGGCCGGTGCGCAACACCACGCGCACGATCTGGTTGTTCAATTCCTCGCGGATGCGGCGCGCCAGGATCAGGCCGGCGTCATCGGTTTCCATGACCACGTCGAGCAAGACCAGGGCGATGTCGGGCGTGTCGCGCAGGATGCGGAAGCCCTCGGCCCCGCTGTAGGCGGAAAACAGTTCGAGCTCGCGCCCCTTGAACGCCACATTGCGCAGCGCCAGCCGGGTGACCGCATGCACATCGACATCATCGTCAACGATCAGCACGCGCCACAGGCGCTGGTCGATCGGGGCGGTGTTGACGTCGCCGCCGGACTCGTCGTCTTCGTCGAGCAGCCAGTTATCGTCCGATGCATCTGAAGGGTCGGTCATACAGGCTCCATGAAGGCCCCGTCTGCGGGGCGGCGTACGCGATGCGAATCAAAACAGCTGGTTCCTGCCCGACCGTAACTTTAAGCAAACAGTGCAACTGTAACATCGGCACTGCCAGCTTTTTACCAATCAAATTATAAACAATGTTTTGTCCAAGTCGAGCACGACCACATTCATATTTTGTGAGCTGGCAACAGCACGGCTCGTCATTTGGCGCCGCATCTGCTACTCTTGGAAAGCACAGGCGCCCGCCGCGGCGCCGCTTTGACAAGGACCACTTATGCAAGTTCCTTCTTCGACTGTAGCCGGTGGCGGGCCATCCGGCAAGGATATCGCGGGCCACGAATTCCTGGCGTTCACGCTCGGCTCGGAAGAATACGGCATCGACATCCTCAAGGTACAGGAAATCCGCGGCTATGAGGCGGTGACGCGGATCGCCAACGCGCCCGAATTCATCAAGGGCGTGATCAACCTGCGCGGGATCATCATTCCCGTGGTCGACATGCGCATCAAGTTCCACCTGGGCACGCCGGTGTACGACCAGTTCACCGTGGTCATCATCCTCAATATCGCCGGGCGCGTGATGGGCATGGTGGTCGACAGCGTCAGCGACGTGACCACCCTCACCCCCGAGCAAGTCAAGCCGGCGCCGGAAATGGGCACCGCCTTCGGGTCCGACTATTTGATCGGACTGGGCACCATCGACGCGCGCATGCTCATTCTGGTCGACATCGACAAGCTGATGTCGTCCGCCGACATGGGGCTGATCGAGTCGCTGACGAGCTGATCCGCAAGCCCCGGCGCGCTCAGCCGAAAAAGAACGTCATGAACCCGGCTTCGCCATCAGGGCCAAGCACGCGGCGGGCGATGGCGCGCCTCTCGTCGAGGAAGGCGGGCAGCGGCTTGCAATCATCGTCGCGCACAGCGTCGTCATACTTCCCATCAGGGTGTCGCGGCTGGGCGCAAGCCGCACATCCTGCCCTGCCTGCGCGACAGCCGCTTCGATGGCGAACGTGATACGATTTTTTTTAATCAAATTTTTCAACGACACCATGACATTTCCAGTACGCACCCTTTGCGCAGGCCTGTTCGCCGCCATCGCCACCATCAATCCGGCAGCGGCGGCCGATGATTGCAAGGACCCGATGACGCAGTACGACATGAACCGATGTTCCGCCAAAGATGCCGGACGCGAAGATGCTCTCCTGAACAAGCACTACAAGGAGCTGACAGGCAAGGTCGACGCGAAGGAAAAAGCCCAAATCAAAACCGTGCAACTGGCCTGGATCACATTTCGCGACCTGCAATGCAATTACGAGGCGGACAGGTATGAAGGCGGCAGCATGCAGCCGCTGGTCCACTCATCGTGTTTGTACGACATGACCAAGCAGCGCAATACAGAGTTGGTCAAGATGATCAAGGAAGTATCACACTAACAGCAGCGCGTTTAACGGCTGCAGCAAGGCCGGCAGCGCCACGTCGTCGCGCGCACCGCTAAACGGCGCCACAAGCAAGTGGCAACGCGGCTGTCTGCAAATCTTCTCCGGACTGTCATCGATGATGCTCATGCGCTCGAGCGTATAGCCGAACTTCTGCGCCTTGCGCAAATCCTTGCACGTCGAAGTCGCAGGGATAGTCGAGCGCAAACTCGCTGGCATGCACCAGCGTTTCGTCGAGGTCGAATATCAGCAGGCGGCGCGGTTCAGGTTCCATGCGGATCGAAGTAGGCGGCCCAGGTGATGGCGCACGGCTGCATCCTGGCGGCGGCGCCGAACAGCGCCAGCGCCTGCCTGCGGGTGCCGGTGTTGAACACCGCCACCGCCAGGTTGAAGGTGGTGTGGCGATCGGGCGAGCCCTGCGCCAGCGCTGCGCGCAGCACCGCTTCGGCCTCGTGGTACAGCGCGCGGTCGCACAGGACCGCGCCGAGGCAGGTCAGCACCTGCGGATCGTGCGGATGGCTGGCACGCGCGTGCTCAAGCAACGCCTGGGCGGCATCCATGTCGCGGTCCCAATGTTCGAGGCGCTGCCAGGCCTGGTCGACCAGTTGGTGCGCTTCAATGCATTGCCGTGCGGTGTGACTCAGAGAACCCGCGCCAGGTTTTCCAGCTCGGTCGCGCGTGCAGCGCGTGCGCTCATCGCACACTCCTCGGCCAACAGGATCGCCGCCGTACCGCCGTCGGGATCGTGATAAAACATGCAGTTCGCCTCGACGTATTTCAGCCACAGCCGCTGGGCTTCCTGAAGCTGCTTCTTGCGCTCGCCCTGCTGGCGCGCCATCAGCGCCCGATACGCGACATTGAGGCGCTTGTCCTGCGCGTCGTACTGCACAGCGATGCATTCCATGATCGCCGGATTGCTGACGGCCTTGTCCATGCAGCGCCGGTACTGCTTGCTGCCCGCGCCATCCTGGGCGACGGCAGGCATGGCGCCGGCGGCCAGCGCCAGCAAGAGAATCGAACGCAATAAAGTCATGGGGAAAATCCAGATAAATCCGGGCGCACCCGGGATGAAAACATCCGGGCTTAAGCCGGTTCAGCAAGAGGCGGCGACGACGCCTGCTTGCGCCGCCCCACGCATTCGGCATGGCTGCCGCCCACGTCCACATTCTGGTAGCGCACCTCGTACTTGCCCGCCGTCAGGCGCTCGACCAGGAAGCTCTCGCGCGCCAGCACGTACACATGGCGCACGTTCGAACGCCGGTCCAGGTCGAATACCTTGACCAGCACCGGCGAGCCGTTGCGCGAGTTGTCGATGCGGATCTGCGTCTCCACTCCCTGGTTGCCAACCGGGAAACCATCCACATAGCCCGACTGCACCGGCCACGGCTCGCCGTTGGGCGCGATCAGCGAATGCAGTTCGGTTTCGCAGTCGGCCACCCGCGCCGGCACCACCAGCTCGGTCACGCCGAGCGCGCGGATGTCGGGCGGCCGGGCGCCGGCGTCGGCCACGTGCGGCTTGGCCACGGCCCAACTGTCGGCGCGCGCGTCAGGCGGCGCCTCGACCCGCGCCGGCGCCGAGGCAAAAGCCGGCGCCGCCGCCCGCTGCGCGCCCAGGGCCGACGCCAGCGCCTCCGGCATCACCCGCTCCTGCCCCAGGAAAAACGCGCCGGCCGCGCAACCGAGGCCGAAACACAGCATCAGCCCGAACCACCAGCGCGGGTCGCGCACGGCCCGGTAGGGCGCCAGCACCTCGACCGGCGCCCCATCCCAACCGGGCGCGGCCTCGGCACGCGACTTGTCGCGCCCGTCCTCGCGCGTGCTTTCAAGCCATTCGATTTCCCATTCCTCGGCCGCGATCCACTCGTCGTGTTCCTTGCGCCGCACCGGGTCCGACAAGGTGCCGTAGGCGCTGTTGAGGATCGCCATGATGCGCGCGGCCTTGTCGTCGCCGGGGTTCTTGTCGGGATGGTACTTCTGGCTCAAGGCCTTGTAGGCGGCACGAATGACTTCCTGCGGCGCCAGGCGCGCGACCTTCAGGTTGTCATAATGTGTGTGAATCTTGGCCATTGTCGTCGGGTCGGAGTAGCGGGCGGTCGTCCATGATAGCCGATGTCGTCACGCCGGCAAGCCCGCCCGGCGTAACACACAGTCCATATTGTAGCTTTAGCGCAAGTTGCCAGATAGTCTACAGACGATGGCTGCGGTCGGCCCGCACCAGCGCGTCCGGCAGGGCCACGCCGTTGCCGACCACCAGCACCTTGAACAATTCGCCCATTTCCGCCGGGGAAACGAGTTTTTGCAGGGCGCCGGACTGCGGCAGATAGCCCAGCAGGTCGGACGGGTCGTGCCGCTGCAGCAGCAGCTCGCCAATGCCGGCGCCGAGCAGGAAGGACGCCTGGTTCATGTAGGCCAGCACGTCGAGCCCGGCATCCTGGGCGGCCAGCGCCATGGCGGTAAAATCGACGTGGGCGGTGATGTCCTGCAAGCCGGGCAGGTAGAACGGCTCCGGATGGGCATGGTGGCGGTAGTGGCACATCAAGGTGCCCCCCATGCGCTGGTCGAGATAGTATTCGTGCGCCGGAAAACCATAGTCGAGCAGGATGGCGGCGCCCTTGCCCTTGCCGAACATGCGCGCCAGCGTAGCCATGAAGCCGCAGGCGACCGGATGCACTTCGGTCAGGTAAGCGTCGGGCAGCAGGTCGGCCTCGGGAATCTGGCGCGCGATGTGGGCGGCCAGTTCGTCCCCTGGCGCGCGCGCAGTCCAGGCGAATTCGCCCTCTTCCACCGTCACCATCATCTCGCGCCAGCCGTCGGCATCCTTGCGCACCAGCGCCACCGGCATGGCGTCGAGCACTTCGTTGGCCAGCACCACGCCATCGAACGTGCTTGGGAAGTCATCGAGCCAGTACACCTGCGGGAAGTCCTTTAACGCTTCCTGCTGGCGCGCGCGCAGTTCGCCCGACAGTTCCATGATCGCGTAGCTGTCCACCTGTACGCCATCGGCCGCCAGCGCGGTGAGCACGTCGCGCGCCAGCTTGCCGGTGCCGGCGCCGAATTCCAGCATGGCCGGCGCGCTTTGCGCCATGATGGGCGCGGCCACCCGCGCCAGCGCGGCCCCGAACAGGGAACTGATTTCGGGCGCGGTGACAAAGTCGCCCGCCGCGCCGAGCTTGGAGGCGCCGCCGGTGTAGTAACCCAGGCCGGGCGCGTACAGGGCCAGCTCCATGAAACGGGTAAAGGAGAGCGCGCCCTCGTGCTGCGCGATCCCGGCGGCGATCAGGTTTTGCAGGGCGTGGGACGCGGCCAGCGCGTCGTTGTCGGGAACAGGTAGGGTCATGCGGGCATTGTAGCGACTAGCGCCGGGATGAACAATCGGGTCAGTCGGGGTCCACCGAGGTCGACCCGTTGGGCAGCACCAGGGTGGCGCAAAAGCCGCCGCCTTCGGCGTTTTGCAGCAGCAGCTGGCCGCCGTGGGCCTGGGCGATGCCGCGCGCGATGCCCAGGCCCAGCCCCATGCCGCTGCTGTTTTGCCTGCGCCCGTGTTCGAGGCGGACGTACGGTTCGAACAACTGCGCCAGCGCGTCTTCCGGCACGCCGGGGCCGTGGTCGCGCACGGCGATGCGGATGCTCGATCCGACCGCGCGCACCGCGATCTGGGCCCGCTCGCCGTAATGCAGCGCGTTTTCCAGCAGGTTGCCTATGGCGCGCTTGAGCGCGAGCGGCTTGGCCGTCACCGACAGCCCGACCGGGTCGAACGAGACTTCGTGCCCGGCCAGCTGGGCGCCGCGCACCATGCGCGCCAAAAAGGTGTCGAGCCGGATTTCGGTCGGCGTTTCGTGGATGTCGCTGTCCTTCACGCACTGCAGCGCGCCCTTGACCATCATTTCCAGTTCATCGATATCTTCGTGGAATTCGGCGCGCAGGGTGTCGTCGTCGAGCAGTTCGGCGCGCAGTTTCAGGCGCATGATGGGCGTGCGCAGGTCATGCGAGATGGACACGAACAGGCGCTCGCGGTCGTCGATATAGCGGCCGATGCGCTCGCGCATGGCGCCGAACGCGCGCGCGGTATTGACGAATTCGCGGCTGCCGGTTTCGGGCAAGGCCGGCATGCGCTCGCCGTTGCCGAAGGCGGTGGCCGCCTCGGACAAGGCCGCGAGCGGGCGCGTGGTCCAGCGCACCACGGGGATCGACAGCATCACCACCGCCAGCAGGGACAGCGCGTGCAGCAGCAAATGATCGCGCGTAAAGAGCTTGCCGCTGTCGAGAAAGTACGGACTTGGCATCAGGGTGGCCAGGTACAGCCAGTGGCCCGCTTCCATTTCGACCTGCATCAGCAGCACCGGGGCCGGCTTGGCCAGCATGATCTGGCGCACCCGGTTTTCGGGCAGGGCCGACAGGCGCGTGCCGTCGTCGCCCACCACCAGCTGTTCGGGCCACACGAACGCCACGCGCACGTTGCGGTGGTTGGGCAGGTCGGCGTGCAGGGTCGATTGCACATTGGCCAGCGCGATGTCGGCCAGCGGCTGCGGGCCGATGCTTTCGGCCGCCACCGGCGCGCGGTTCAGGTTCACGAAAAAGCGCGTGCCGCCCATCTCGCCGAATTGCTGGATGATCAGCGGGCGGTAATTCGGCGGCAGGCTGACGAAAAAACGCACCGCGCTGGCGGCGCTGTGGCCGAGCTGCTGGGCGGCGTTGGCCACTTCGACCTGCGACTCGGCGCGGCGCTGGCTGGCCCAGATGTAGTTGCCGGCCAGCTGGGTCAGCATGACGCCGGCCACCATCAGCAAGGTCAGCCGTCCGAGCAAGGATTGCGGCAGGCAGCGCTCCCAGCCGCGCGGGCGCTTATTCATGGCTGCTCGAGACGCTGGCGGCGAACACGTAGCCAGCCCCGCGCACGGTCTTGATCAGCCAGGGTTGCTTGCCGCAATCGTTGAAGCGCAGGCGCAGGCGGCTGATCTGGACATCCAGAAAGCGGTCGAACGGCCCGGCGTCGCGCCCGCGCGTGGCTTCGCACAGCACGCTGCGGTCGAGGATTTCGCCGGCGTGGTCGATGAAATACTTGAGCAACTGAAAGTCCAGCCCCGACAGCGGCACCAGCGTGCCGTTGTGGTCGACCGCGCTGCGCTCGACGTTGTCGATGGTAAAGCCGCCGAAGCGGTGGTAGCGCGGCGGCGCGGCCGCTTCCATGCCGGTGCGGCGGTGGATCGCCTTGATGCGCGCCAGCAATTCACGCGGGCTGTGCGGCTTGGAAATATAGTCGTCGGCCCCGAGTTCGAGCCCGACCACGCGGTCGGCTTCGTCGGAACTGGCGGTAAGCATGATGATCGGCACGTTCGAGCGCCGCCGGATCGCCTGGCACAGGGCGAAGCCGTCGGTGTCGGGCAGCATGACGTCGAGGATCACCAGCGACAGGGTGTCCACGCTGCGGTTGAATTCGGTGAAAAAGGATGCGCCGTTGTGGGCCAGGGTGACCGAGTACTGATTCTTTTCCAGGTAGGTCTTGAGCAGTGTCCTGATCTTCTGGTCATCGTCGACGATAAGGATGTTTCGCATTGTAAGTCTGTTACCTGTCTTGCGGGCGGCGGCCGATGACGCCTAAACGGCGTTGGGTATCGGCCACGCTGACCCTTTCGTTAAGAAAAAAGCGGTGCAGCTCGGCCACCAGGGCGTCGCGTGCGGTTTCGTCGGTGGCCATGCGGTGTACCATGCTCGGCGCCTGTCCGGCCGCCGAGGTGGCGAACAGGGTCCAGGAAGCGCGCGCGCAGGCATCCATGGCGCCCAGGTCGGGGGCGCGCAAGACCGGCACCGAGCCCTTGACCCGGCTGTAGTCGCGCTGCAGGGCCGGCTGCATGACCATGGCCGCCAGGGTTTCCTGGGCGGCGCGCTGGGCCGGGCGCTCGGCCAGCATGCTGAGCATGTCGATGTTATACAGGTGAAAGGCGGCCGTGCCCGGCACCGCGCCGCAGCCGAAATCGCGCTCGCTGTTCAATCCCATGGCGTTCAGCTCGCCCTTGGCCCAGTCGCCCATGACCAGCATGCCGGCGCTGCCGTCGGCCAGCTTGCGCGCTTCCTCGGCCCAGGTCAGCTCGCGGATGGGCGCGCCCATCCATTTCTTCAGGCCGCGCAGGCGGGCCAGGGCGCGCCCCAGGCGCGGATCGGTGAAGGCGGCCGGCTCGCGCTGCTGGAACAGTTGGCGGAAATACACCGCCCCGCCTTCAGCCAGCACCAGCGTTTCGAACAGGGTGGCGACCTGCCACGGCTCGCTGCTTTGCGCCAGCGGCGTCACGCCGGCGCGCGCGAGCACCTCGGCGGCCCGTTCGAACTCGGGCCAGGTGAGCGGCGCGGCCAGGCCGTGGCGGGCGAACAGGGCGCGGTTGTGAAACAGGATATTGATACGGTGGATGCCGAGCGGGGCCGCCACCACATGCGGGCCGGGCCGGATCAGGGCCGCAACGCCGGGCAACAATTGGCGATCCCAGTCGCCGCGCGCGGCCACCTGGTCGAGGTCGGCCAGCAAACCGAGGCGGGCCCAGTCGCGGATCACGATGCCGTTGAGTTGGGCCACTTCGGGCGCATCCTTGGCCAGCACCCGGCTGCGCAACACGATCCCGGCGCCGATGCCCGAGCCGCCCGGCACCATGGCGTCGCGCCACTGCACGTTTTGCTGGCCCAGGCGCTCGGCCAGCAGGTCGACCGCGCGCCGCTCGCTGGCCGACTGCCACCAGTGCAGCACTTGCAGCGATTCGCCGTGATCGGCATTGTTCGGCGCCTTGGGAGCGGCTACGGCCTGTAAGGGCACGGCCAGTAGCGGCACGGCCAGTAAGGGCACGGCCAGTAAGGGCACGGCCAGCGCCAACAGCGCCATCAGGCGCTTGCCGCGCCAGTCCTTGCGGGCGCTTGTCTGCTGGGGCACGTTGTCCCTTGTCGCTTGCGCCTCTATCACGCTCTCCTGTTTGCGGGACAGTGTATAACGAAAATTCCACACGCAAAATGTAATTTTACTACAGCACTATGCAAAGTTCTTTTGCGAATTGTTTCGTTTTGTTGCAGGCGGCATGCGCCTGTCCGGCCACCGATGACGCCCCACGGCACAGTGACAGCGCGGGCTTGCGCGCTGCCGGCGATTGTAAGTTTATGTTGCAAGCTCAGCCGCCGCAAATAGAGTTTTATCATACAAATCAGTCACTTGTAATATTACTCATAACCATATGCAAGAAGTGGCCGAAGCGGGCGACACGATGCTACTGTCGCCCACGTTGTCGCTTGAACACGCAGAACGGTGGCCGGGATGTCGACGAAACAGTGCCACAAGCGTGCTGAACAAGGTAGCGCCACCTCGCCCCGCTACTTTACATACTAATAAGGAGACTAAATGAAACGTATTACCAAAAGCACATTAGCCACCGCATTGCTGCTCGCCTTCGCCAGCAGCGGCGCCATCGCGGGCGACCATGAGACCGAGGGATTCCATGGTTACCTGCGCGCCGGTGTGGGTTCGGCCAGCGAAGGCGGCTCGCAAAGCTGCTATGGCCTCGGTGGCATGACCATGTCTTATCGCCTCGGCAACGAGTGCGACAGCTTCACCGAATTCGGCTACACCCACGCCTTGGCCAAGTCGGCCAACGGCGCCACCTTTGTCGGCACGTTCTGGGTCGACGCCTACAAGAACAGCTCGGACTTCGGCGACGCCAAAATGGCGGTCTCGAAAGCCTATGTGGAAGCGAAAAACCTGCCATTCATGAATGGCGGCATTATCTGGGCCGGCAAGCGTCACTACTACCGTCCCGACATCCACATGCTGGACATGCAGTACATCAACATGAACGGCACCGGCGGCGGCGTCGACGGCTACCCGCTCGGACCGGGCAAGATCAGCTACGCCGTGTTCAAGGACAACGACGACAACGTCTACGCCACCGATCCGCTGACCGGCGTGCGCACCCTGCGCAGCACCAATTCCGCGCTGCGCCAGAACATCGTCTACGAAGGCTTGCCGGTCAATACCGACGGCACCCTGGACGTCGCGGTCAGCCTGATCCATGCCCAGAACGACAACGACAA
The DNA here is from genome assembly GCF_011682185.1 of Massilia genomosp. 1. Lineage (NCBI taxonomy): Bacteria > Pseudomonadati > Pseudomonadota > Betaproteobacteria > Burkholderiales > Oxalobacteraceae > Massilia > Massilia genomosp. 1. Next base: position 7,436 of record NZ_WHJF01000107.1, on the reverse strand, counting down.
CATCAAGACCCACGACGGCTACCAGGTCTCGCTGTTCCACCGCCAGGCCAAGTTCCTGGGCGGCGGCAACACCTTCGGCGTGCAATACGGCGTCGGTCCCGGTACCGGCATCAACGGCCCTTGCTGCGCGCGTATCGGCCCGTCGGGCAGCACCCTGCTCGGTTCGGACGTGACGCGCGTGCGCGTGTTCGACGATATCGTGATCCAGCCAACGCGCGACTTCAGCATGGAATTCGTAGCCCTGTACCAGCGCGACAAGTCGGACCTGGGCGGCAGCAGCACCTGGACCACCGTCGGCGCGCGCCCTGTGTACGCCCTGGCCGAAAACTTCAAGATGCAAGCCGAACTGGGTGTAACGCGCCTGAAAGACAAGGCCAACCCGTCGGCCCAGCGCCTGACCAAGCTGACCATCGCCCCGACCATCACCCTGGGCCGCGACTACTACGCGCGCCCTGAACTGCGCGCCTTTGTCAGCTACGGCAAATGGAACGACGCCGCCAAGGGCGCCGTGAACGCCTTCAACAATGGCGGCCCGGTGTATGGCGACAAGACCAGCGGCACCTCGTACGGCGTGCATCTGGAAGCATGGTGGTAACAGCAGCAATGAGGTAGCAAGGGTGCGCGGTACACGCCGCGCACCCTTGCCAATGTAATCAAACTCGCAGTCAAACCAAAAAATCGTTGGAGACGAACCAGATGAAAATCAAACAAATCAAATTCTTCCTGGCCGCGGCCGGCCTGGTCACCCTCGCTGGCATGGCGCAAGCGGCGCCGCAAGTCGAAGTGCTGCACTACTGGACCTCCGGTGGCGAAGCCAAGTCGATCGCCGAACTGAAGAAAATGATGGAAGCCAAAGGCGTCGTCTGGAAAGACTTCGCGGTCGCTGGCGGCGCTGGCGAAAACGCCACCACCGCGCTGAAAGCGCGCGTGATCGCCAACAGCCCGCCAACGGCCGCCCAGATCAAGGGCCCCGCCATCCAGGAATGGGGCAATGAAGGCGTGCTGGCCAATATCGACAGCGCCGCCACCGCCGGCAAATGGGACAGCCTGCTGCCACCGGTCATCTCCAACGTGATGAAATACAAGGGCCACTACGTCGCCGCGCCGGTCAACGTCCACCGCGTCAACTGGCTGTGGATCAACCCGGCAGTACTGGCCAAGGCCGGCGCCAAGACCCCGACCAACTTCGACGAATTTTTCGCCGCCGCCGACAAGATCAAGAAAGCCGGCCTGGTGGCGGTCGCCCACGGCGGCCAGCCATGGCAGGACACGACCATCTTTGAAACGGTGGTCCTGGGCGTCGGCGGCGCCGACTTCTACAACAAGTCGCTGGTCAAGCTCGACCCGGCCAGCCTGACCGGCCCGACCATGATCAAGTCCTTCGAAACGCTGGCCAAGATCAAGACCTACATCGACAAGGATGCCGCCGGACGCGACTGGAACCTGGCCACCGCCATGGTTATCAACGGCAAGGCCGGCATGCAATTCATGGGCGACTGGGCCAAGGGCGAATTTACCGCCGCCGGCAAGGTCGCGGGCAAGGATTTCCTGTGCGTGGCAGCGCCTGGCACCGAGAAATCGTTCACCTTCAACATCGATTCGCTGGCCATGTTCACGGTCAAGAATCCGGAAGAGCAGAAAGCCCAGCTGACCCTGGCGTCGGCCGTGATGAGCCCGGAATTCCAGGAAGTCTTCAACCTGAACAAGGGTTCGATCCCGGCGCGCGCCAACATCGCCCGCACCAAGTTCGACAGCTGCGCCACCAAGTCGATGGATGACATGGCGACCAGCAACAAGGGCAACGCCCTGCTGCCAAGCCTGGCGCACGGCATGGCGCTCGATTCGGCCAAGGCCGGCGCGATCCAGGACGTGATCGCCAAGTTCATGAACTCGACCATGACCCCGCAGGCAGCGGTGCAAGCGCTGGCCAAAGCGGCAAAAACGCAATAAGCTTCCTGTAGCACCTCCGCGCGGCCCACGGTCGCGCGCGTACCTGCCAGGCCGGCGCCCGCACTGACTCAGGCACGACGCCGGCCTGCACCCGTCTTTTGGAGATCTAATTCATGTCCGCTTCCTCCCTGACTTCCAGTCCGGGGCCGCAGGCGCGCACGCGCGCCCCCGCGGTTCCCTCGCGCTGGGCCGCCCGCATCGACGCCTGGATGGCGCGCCTGATGCTCGCGCCCACCATCCTGATGTCGCTGGTGTTCGTGTACGGCTTCATCGTGCTCACCGCATTTTTGTCGCTGACCGAATCGCGCATGATGCCGCGCTTCGAGTACGCCGGCTTCGGCCAGTACACCGCCCTGTTCGGGCTGGACCGCTGGTGGACCGCCGCCGCCAACCTGGGCATCTTCGGCGGCCTGTTCATCCTGTTATGCCTGGCGATCGGCCTGACCATCGCCATCTTGCTCGACCAGCGCATCCGCGCCGAAGGCGCCCTGCGCGCCATCTACCTGTATCCGATGGCGCTGTCGTTCATCGTGACGGGCGCTGCCTGGAAATGGATTCTCAATCCCGGCCTGGGGCTGGAAAAAATGCTGCACGACTGGGGCTTCGTCAACGCCAGGGTCGACTGGCTGGTCGACTCCGACATGGCGATCTACACGGTGGTCGTGGCCGGCGTGTGGCAGTCCTCCGGGTTTGTGATGGCGCTGTTCCTGGCCGGCCTGCGCGGAGTGGACGACGCCATCATCAAGGCCGCCATGGTCGATGGCGCCAGCCTGCCGACGATCTACCTGCGCATCGTCATTCCGGCGCTGCGGCCGGTGTTCTTCAGCGTGCTGCTGGTGCTCTCGCACATCGCCATCAAGAGTTTTGACCTGGTCATGGCGCTGACCGCGGGCGGGCCGGGCACCTCGTCCGACGTGCCGGCCATTTTCATGTACCAGTTCTCGTTCACGCGCGGCCAGCTGGGCCTGGGCGCGGCGTCGGCCATGATGATGCTGGCCACCGTGCTGGCGGTACTGGTGCCGCTCATGTACCTCGAAACCAAAGGAGCGCGCCATGGTCGCTGAACAACCCCGCCTCACCGCCGGACGCATTGTCATCTACGTGCTGCTCACGCTGGTGGCGCTGTACTACCTGGCGCCCCTGTACGTGATGCTGACCACCTCGTTCAAGTCGCTCGAACAGATCCGCACCGGCACCATCCTCGACCTGCCGATGGCCCCGACCACCGAAGCCTGGTCGCGCGCCTGGAGCGGCGCCTGCACCGGCGTGCGCTGCGAAGGCCTGGCGCCCTACTTCTGGAACTCGGTCAGCATGACCATTCCGGCGGTGCTCATTTCGAGCCTGATCGGGTCGATCAACGGCTACGTGCTGGCGCACTGGCGCTTTCGCGGTTCGAACGTGGTGTTCACGGCCCTCATGGTCGGCTGCTTCATCCCGTTCCAGGTGGTGATCCTGCCGATGGCGCGCCTGCTCGGCATGGCCGGCCTGGCCAACACCACCACCGGCCTGATCATCGTCCACATCATCTACGGGGTGGCGTTTACCACGCTGTTCTTCCGTAACTACTACGTCACGGTGCCGGAAGAACTGGTCAACGCCGCGCGCATCGACGGCGCCGGCTTCTTTACCATCTACCGCCGCGTGATCTTCCCGCTGTCGCTGCCGATCTTCATGGTGTGCTTCATCTGGCAGTTCACCCAGATCTGGAACGACTTCCTGTTCGGCGTGGTGTTCGGCGGCGCCGATGCGCAGCCGGTCACGGTGGCGCTTAATAACCTGGTCAACACATCGACCGGGGTAACCGAATACAACGTCAACATGGCCGCCGCCATCATCGCCGCTTTGCCGACCCTGGGGCTGTACCTGGTGGCCGGTAAATACTTCGTGCGCGGGCTGACCGCCGGCGCGGTCAAGGGCTGATTTCAACTCATTCAAGGCAGGAGAAACACAACGATGGCCAGTTTATCGATCCGCAATGTGCGCAAGGTGTACCCGAACGGCGCTGAAATCTTAAAAGGCATCAACCTCGAGATCGAGGATGGACAATTCCTGATCCTGGTCGGCGGCTCCGGCTGCGGCAAGTCGACCTTGCTGAACATGATCGCCGGCCTGGAGACGGTGTCCGAAGGCGAAATCCTGATCGGCGACCGGGTCGTCAACGACGTGCCGCCGAAGTCGCGCGACATCGCCATGGTGTTCCAGTCGTACGCGCTGTACCCGACCATGACGGTGCGCGAAAACATCTCGTTCGGCCTGGGCATCCGCAAGGTGCCCAAGGCGGAACAGGAAAAGATCGTGGCGCGGGTGGCCGAAACCCTGCAGATGACCCACCTGCTCGACCGCAAGCCCGCCCTGCTGTCGGGCGGCCAGCGTCAGCGCGTGGCCATGGGCCGGGCGATTGCGCGCGACCCCTCGCTGTTTTTGTTCGACGAACCGCTCTCGAACCTGGACGCCAAGCTGCGCGTGGAGATGCGCGCCGAGATCAAACTGATGCACCAGCGCCTGGGCACGACGATTGTCTACGTCACCCACGACCAGATCGAAGCGATGACCCTGGGCGACAAGATCGCCGTCATGCGCGACGGCGTGGTGCAGCAGTACGGCAGCCCGCAAGAAATCTACGACCGCCCGGACAATCTGTACGTGGCCGGCTTTATCGGTTCGCCGTCGATGAATTTCTTGAAAGGCAAACTGGTGCAGCACGGCGGCGGCACGGCGTTTACGCTCGACGTCGATGGCGACATCGCCCTGCTGCCGCTGCCGGCCGGCGGCACGGAATACGGCGCCTTGCACGGGCGTGAAGTCATCCTCGGCATCCGTCCCGAGCACGTCACCGACGCCCTGAGCGCGCGCCAGTCGCATGCGCACGAAGGGTACGAACCGACCGAAGTGACCTGCCTGGTCGAAATGACCGAGCCGACCGGTCCCGATACGCTGGTCTTTACCTGGGTTGGCGGCGTGCGCGCCACCTGCCGCACCCACCCGCGCGCGCACGCCATGCCGGGCGAACGCATCAACCTGGCCTTCGACCTGTCCAGGGCGATCCTGTTCGATCCGGTGACGGAACAACGGATGGGGGCATAAGGGCTTCCTTTTAGGAGGCTTGAGCGAACTTTAGGCGATAATAGCGACTCGCGCCGGCACGGCGCCCGATCCGCGTGTTTTTCTGTCGATTTTCAGCCAATAAGTTTCTGCTCATTTATGCAACAAGCCGCACCCACCGAACGTCCCCCGGTCGCCCTCGTGACCGGCGCCGGACGCCGCATCGGCCGCGCCATCGCGCTCGGCCTGGCGCGCGCCGGCTGGGACGTGGCGCTGCACTACCGCGCTTCAGAAGCCGAGGCGCGCGCGGTGGCCGACGCGATTGAAGCGCTGGGCCGGCGCGCCGCCCTGCTGCAATGCGACCTGGCCGACGAAGCCGGCGTGCGCGCCCTGCTGGGCCGCGCGGCCGCCGCACTGGGGCCGGTCGGCTGCGTGGTCAACAACGCCTCCCAATTCGATTTCGACAGCGCGGCCGACTTTTCGCCGGCGCTGCTGGCCCAGCACATGCAGGCCAACGTGGCCGCGCCGATCCTGCTGGCCCAGGCCCTGCACGCGGCCACGCCAAGGGGCGAACAGGCGGTCGTGATCAACCTGCTCGACCAGAAGCTGTACAACCTCAATCCCGACTTTTTGTCGTACACCCTGTCCAAGGCCGCCCTGCACACCGCCACCAGCCTGCTCGCGCAAGCGCTCGCGCCCACGGTGCGCGTGGTCGGCGTGGCGCCCGGGATCACGATGGTGTCGGGCGAGCAGACCGAAGCCGGCTTCGAACAAGCCCACCGCAATACGCCGCTCGGGCAATCGAGCACGCCCGACGACATCGTGGCCGCCGTGTGCTACCTGGCCGGCGCGCGTGCGATTACCGGCACCACCCTGGTGGTCGACGGCGGCCAGCACCTGGTGCCGCTGGCGCGCGACGTGATGTTCCTTACCAAATAAAACAACCTGAAAGACTCCCTATGCTGTCCGCCCTGACCCACCCCAAGCTGAGCGCCTGCCGCCGCCTGTTCCTGCGCAATTACGAAGTGATGATCAACATCGGCGTACACGACTTCGAAAAGAAGGGCGAGCAGCGCGTCCTGATCAACGTCGACCTGTACATCCCGCTGGCGCTGTCCACGCCCAGGGACGACCAGTTACAGGAAGTGGTCGACTACGACTTCATGCGCGAGACCATCGCGCGCCGCATGGCGCAAGGCCACGTGCATTTGCAGGAAACCCTGTGCGACGACGTGGTGCGCTCGATGCTGGCGCACCCGAACGTGCGCGCGGTGCGGGTATCGACCATGAAGCCGGATGTGTATCCGGACTGCGAAGGCGTGGGCGTCGAAGTATTCCAGATCAAGGAAGAAGCATGAGCGAAGCGGACCTGATCGAGCGCAGCGAGCTCAGTGGCGACAAGCTGGCCCACGAAAACCACAAGCTGCACAAGCGCCTGTGCCGCCTGGTCGGCCAGGCCATCGGCGACTTCAATATGATCGAAGACGGCGACAAGGTGATGGTGTGCCTGTCGGGCGGCAAGGACAGCTACGCGCTGCTCGATATCCTGTTGACCTTGCGCGAGCGCGCGCCGATCCACTTCGAGATCATCGCCGTCAACCTGGACCAGAAGCAGCCGAACTTCCCGGCCGATATCCTGCCGGCCTACCTGAGCAAATTGGGCGTGCCGTTCCACATCGAGAACCAGGACACCTACAGCATCGTCAAGCGCCTGATCCCGGAAGGGAAAACCACCTGCTCGCTGTGCTCGCGGCTGCGGCGCGGGATTTTGTACCGGGTGGCCGATGAACTCGGGTGCAACAAGATCGCGCTGGGCCACCACCGCGACGACATCCTCGAGACCTTCTTCCTGAATATGTTCTTCGGCGGGAAACTCAAGGGCATGCCTGCAAAATTGGTGTCGGACGACGGCAAGCACATGGTGATCCGCCCGATGGCGTACGTGAAAGAAGCCGATTCGGAGCGCTACGCCGAGGTCAAGCAGTTCCCGATCATCCCGTGCGACCTGTGCGGCTCGCAAGAGAATTTGCAGCGCAAGCAGATCAAGAATTTGATGCGCGAATGGGAGAAAAAATATCCGGGCCGGGTCGAGAGCATTTTCTCGTCGCTGTCCACAGTCGTGCCGTCGCACCTGATGGACCAGGATCTGTTCGGGTTCAAGGATATCAAGGCCGATGGCGTGGCCAGCCCGCTGGGCGATATCGCGTTTGACGAAGAACCATGTTCGACGCCGGTGATGGGGACGATTCCGTTGCAGCCGATGTGAGACTGGCGCTTCAAGCTGAAGTCTTATGCTGAAAAGCCCGCTGATGCGGGCTTTTTTACGTGCGCCCAGCATGGGCGCACTCTTGGAGGTGCAAGTCCTCCCGCAAGCTGACCACAGTGAGCGAAGTGAAGCGCAACTGCGGAAGGGCGACCGACTGTGGGGAGGAAGCGTGGAGCGA
>NZ_WHJF01000106.1:0-23076 GCF_011682185.1 Massilia genomosp. 1 | reverse complement strand
CGCTCCACGCTTCCTCCCCACAGTCGGTCGCCCTTCCGCAGTTGCGCTTCACTTCGCTCACTGTGGTCAGCTTGCGGGAGGACTTGCACCTCCAAGAGTGCGCCCATGCTGGGCGCACATAAAAAAAGCCCGCATTGTCTGCGGGCTTTTTGCTTGCTGCCAGTACTTATTCGATTTCGACCGTTTCCGGTGCCGCCGGTGGCGGCGCGGCGTCGGACTCGGGGAATTCGAGCGTGACCGCATCTTTGTCGTCCATGTCGACCGTGACCCGGCCACCACTGACCAGGCGGCCGAACAGCAGTTCGTCGGCCAGCGCCTTGCGGATCATGTCCTGGATCAGGCGCGCCATCGGCCTTGCGCCCATCTGCGGATCGAATCCTTTCTTCGCGAGGAACTTGCGCAGTTTCTCGGTGAAGATGGCGTCGACTTTCTTCTCGTGCAGCTGTTCTTCGAGCTGCATGAGGAACTTGTCGACCACGCGCAGGATGATTTCTTCGTCCAGTGCGCGGAAGCTGATGGTGGCGTCGATCCGGTTGCGGAACTCCGGCGTGAACATGCGCTTGATGTCGGCCATCTCGTCGCCCGCCGCCTTGGAGTCGGTAAAGCCCATCGACCGCTTGGTCAGGCTCTCGGCGCCGGCATTGGTCGTCATGATGATGATCACGTTGCGGAAGTCCGCCTTGCGGCCGTTGTTATCGGTCAGGGTGCCATGGTCCATCACCTGCAGCAGGATGTTGAAAATATCCGGATGCGCTTTTTCGATCTCGTCGAGCAGCAGCACCGCGTGCGGCTTCTTGGTGATGGCTTCGGTCAGCAAGCCACCCTGGTCGAAACCGACGTAGCCCGGCGGCGCGCCGATCAGGCGACTGACGGCGTGGCGCTCCATGTACTCCGACATGTCGAAGCGAATCAGCTCGATGCCGAGGATGAAGGCCAGTTGCTTGGCCACCTCGGTCTTGCCGACGCCGGTCGGACCGGAGAACAGGAAGGAACCAATCGGCTTGTCGGTCTTGCCCAGGCCGGCGCGCGCCATCTTGATCGCCGACGACAGCGCATCGATGGCGGGCTCCTGCCCGAACACGACGTTGCGCAGGTCGCGGTCGATGGTCTGGAGCTTGCTGCGGTCGTCCTGGTTGACCGTTTGCGGCGGGATGCGCGCGATCTTGGCGATGATGTCCTCGATCTCGGCCTTGCCGATGGTTTTCTTTTGCTTCGACTTCGGCAAAATCCGTTGCGCCGCGCCGGCTTCGTCGATGACGTCGATCGCCTTGTCGGGCAAATGACGGTCGTTGATGAAGCGCGCGGCCAGTTCGGCCGCGGTGGAGAGCGCCGACGACGAATACTTCACGCCGTGGTGCTCTTCGAAGCGCGACTTGAGGCCGCGCAGGATCTGGATGGTCTGTTCGACGGTCGGCTCGTTGACGTCGACCTTCTGGAAGCGACGCGACAGGGCGTGGTCTTTTTCGAACACGCCGCGGAACTCGGTGTAGGTGGTCGCGCCGATGCACTTGAGCTGGCCGTTGGCGAGCGCGGGCTTGAGCAGGTTGGACGCGTCGAGCGTGCCGCCGGAGGCCGAACCGGCGCCGATGATCGTGTGGATCTCGTCGATGAACAGGATGCCGTGCGGGGTTTCCTTGAGCTGCTTGAGGACCGCCTTGAGGCGTTGTTCGAAGTCGCCCCGGTACTTGGTGCCGGCCAGCAGGGCGCCCATGTCGAGCGAATACACGATGGCATTCTGCAGGATTTCGGGCACTTCTTCCTGCGTGATGCGCCAGGCCAGGCCCTCGGCGATCGCGGTCTTGCCGACCCCGGCTTCACCGACGAGCAGCGGGTTGTTCTTGCGGCGCCGGCACAGGATCTGGATCACGCGGTCGACTTCGTCCTCGCGCCCGATCAGGGGATCGATCTTGCCTTCGGATGCGGCCTTGTTCAGGTTCTGCGTGAACTGGTCGAGCGGACTTTCCTTGGCCTGGCCTTCGACTTGCGCCTCTTCCACGCCTTCGGAGGTTTTTTGCGAATCGACCTGCTGGTCCTTGCGCACGCCATGCGAAATGAAGTTGACCACGTCGAGGCGGGTCACGCCCTGCTGGTGCAGGTAGTAGACCGCGTGCGAGTCTTTTTCGCCGAAGATCGCCACCAGCACGTTGGCGCCGGTGACTTCCTTCTTGCCATTGGAGGCGGATTGAACGTGCATGATGGCACGCTGGATCACACGTTGAAAACCAAGCGTCGGCTGCGTGTCGACCTCGCCCGTGCCAGGCACGGTCGGGGTGTTGTCGCCGATGAAATTGGTCAGCGTCTTGCGCAGGTCTTCAATGTTGACGGCACAGGCGCGCAGCACTTCCGCGGCCGATGGGTTGTCCAGAAGCGCCAGCAGCAAATGCTCAACGGTGATGAATTCATGCCGTGCTTGCCGAGCTTCGACAAAGGCCATGTGTAAAGAGACTTCCAATTCCTGCGCAATCATACTTCCTCCATCACGCACTGCAGGGGGTGCCCCGCCTTGCGCGCATGCGTTAATACAAACTCCACTTTGGTACACGCTATATCTTTGGAAAACACGCCACACACTCCCTTGCCATGACGATGAACGGACAGCATGATCTGCGTGGCCGTCTCTCGGTCTTTGTTGAAGTATTCCTGGATGACCGCGACCACGAACTCCATGGGCGTGTAGTCATCGTTCAGTAGTGCTACCTGGTACAGCGGCGGCGGCTTGACCGTCTGCCGCTCCAGCAGTTGTTCGGTATCTTGCTTAGTGGCCATACGCTTATTCTAATGCTTTCGACGATGATGCTATGGGTAAATATCAGGGCATGTACATTTGTTTTCCATCTTACGCGTTTTCCGATCCATGCGCAGATGGGACCCCAATTCGGTAAATCAAGAGTTGCTTTTTCGCAGAGTGTGAAGAATTTGGCAATTCCAATGCAAAAGCGCTTGACTTGAATATTTTTTCAACCAACAATGCGGTTATCGACTTGTACTTATATACTTGTTGATAAGAAGTGAGCAGGCTGAGGAGGGGGCAGAAGCTTCTTGCTTTTATGGCTCGTGTGATTGGTTATAATTTTGAAAGTTCTTTTATGGCAACAGGTACAGTTAAGTGGTTCAATGATTCCAAAGGTTTTGGCTTCATCACTCCAGATGACGGCGGCGAAGATCTGTTCGCGCACTTCTCCGCAATCAACATGAACGGTTTCAAGACCCTCAAAGAAGGTCAAAAAGTTCAATTCGAAGTCACGCAAGGCCCTAAAGGCAAGCAAGCTTCCAACATCCAGGCTGCTTAAGCACGCACCGATGTAAAAAGCCCCGCTTTCGAGCGGGGCTTTTTTATCCCCGCTACACATTCCATGACGATCATCTTACAGCTTCTCAGCCTTGCCGACCTGCGCACGCTTGCCGCCGCGCGCGTTCCACGCCACCTCAGCGACCACGCCGCCCCCGGCGCCCTGCCGCCCGCCTTGGTCGCCCAGCGCGCGCTGGCGCTGATCGAGGCCGGCAAAAGCCCGGCCTGGTGCGCCACCTTTGTCATGCTGCGCGTGAGCGACCAGATGGTGGTGGGCGCCTGCGGTTTCAAGGATGAACCGCAGGACGGCCAGGTCGAAATCGGCTACGGCGTCTCGTCCGACTGGCATGGGCAAGGCATCGCCACCGAGGGCGTGGCCGAACTGGCGCGCATCGCCTTTGCCAGCGGCGCGGTCGAGCGCGTGCTGGCGCAGATCGCTCCCGGCAATACGGCCTCGCTGCGCGTGGTCGGCAAACTCGGCTTCGAGCCTGGCGCCACCGTCGTCGACGCCGAGGGCGACGCCCTGGTGCAGTGGGTGCTGCGCAAGGGCGCCTGATCAGGCTTGCTCGAACGCGGCCATCTGCTCGCGCAGCGCTTTGCGGAACGCGGGGCGCGCTTCGCAGCGCGCCTGGTAGGCCTTGAGGGTCGGATACGCGTCGATGATGGTGGTGTGGCGCAGCAGGCGCAGCACCGTGGTCATCATCAGGTCGCCCGCGCTGAAGGCGCCGTCGAGATAGTCGCGCTCGCCGAGCCACGCGGCCAGCTGCCCGAGGCGCTTGTGGACCGCGTCCAGCGCGCCCGGACGACGCAGCCTGGCCCACTCTTCGGCGCCGTAAAACAGGTCGATCGCGGCCAACTGCTGGAGCGGCACCTCGACCGTGTTGACGGCCGCGAAAATCCAGCTGGTGGCACGCGCCCTGCCCGCCTCGTCCTTGGGAAACAGCGCCCCGCTGCGCTGCGCGATATGCAACACCATGGCGCCCGATTCGAACATCGTGAGCTCACCGTCCTGCATCATCGGCACCTGTCCGAACGGTTGCAGCGCGAGGTACTCCGGCGACGCCTGGTCCGGCGGACCGATCAGGCGCACGTCGTACGGCTCGCCCGCCTCTTCCAGCGCCCAGCGTACCCGCAAGTCGCGTACGACGCCTTGGGCAAAGGGAGGAACGTATTGAAAAGCACTAATGGTGAGCATGGCGGCAGTCTCCGGAAAGTTGAAGTTATCCAGGATCATAAACCGCTTCGGGTTGCCAGGCGCGCCTGGCATGCCGCTTACAAGGCGTCGATTCCCAGAGTCATGTGCGTCTCGGGCGCGCCCGGCGCATTCCGGTTGACGCAAACGACATTCCAGTAGTACTCGCCGCCGCTCCCCAACTTCAGCGGCGCCCAGCGCAGCGCGGTAGGCGCGTTCTTGTTTTCGTACCAGGTGGTGAAGAATTCCACCGGCAGGCGGCTGTACGCCGTTACCGCGCATGAGGTCGCATTTGTGGCCTGATACGCTACCGTCACGGGGACGTTGGCCGGCAGGGTCGCAGGGCCGTCGTTCGGCACCCCGTCGATGCTGAAGGCAATGACCGGCTCCAGGCCGCGCGCCACGCGGGCCGAGGCACTGGCGCTATTGCTTAAATATTATTAACATTTTGGAAATTAATTATTGCTGTGAAAGCGAGAATGGCGATGCCATGCACGGGGCATGGCGCTGCGCATGACGGTTGCATTGGCATGGGTTGGCAAGTCGGAAAAGCGCGGTCGCGGGCGCAGCGCAGCATCGTGGCGCGATACCAACGGCACCGTGTGGCAGTACCGGGCGCATGCCGGCTTTACATCGCAGCCGGTCGTGCAAAACTGCCTTCCCTACCCGCACAGGAGTTCTTCATGCTACCCATCATCTTCGCCGTGTTCGCGGCGTGCTTCGTCCTCGAACGCATCATACCCGGCTGGACATTGCCGAAAATTCGCACCTGGCCGCTGCGGGTGTTGCTGATCAACGCGGCCCAACTGGGCATCGTGGTGCTGGCCGGGATCAGCTGGGAGCGCTGGCTGTCGGCCGTGTCCGTGTTCCGGCTGTCGCATTACCTGAACCCGGTCGCGGGCGGGATGCTGGCCTACTTCATCGCCACCTTCGTGTTTTACTGGTGGCACCGCTGGCGCCATGAAGTCGACTGGCTGTGGCTGCACTTCCACCAGATTCACCACAGCCCGCGCCGCATCGAGGTGATCACCTCGTTCTACAAGCATCCGGGGGAAATGCTGGTCAATTCGGTCATCGGCAGCTTGCTGGTGTACACCTTGCTGGGACTGTCGCCGGAGGCGGGCGCGTATTACACCCTGTGTACGGCGCTGGGCGAGTTCTTTTATCACACCAGCGTGCGCACGCCGCGCTGGATCGGCTACATCTTCCAGCGCCCGGAAATGCACCGCATCCACCACCAGTACGGACGGCACAAGAACAACTACGGCGATATCGTATGGTGGGACATGCTGTTCGGGACCTACGAAAATCCGGCGCGCTTCGAGGCGACCTGTGGATTCGACGCGGACAAGGAAGAGCGTTTGCTCGCCATGCTGGCGTATCGGGATGTACATCGGGATGTGCATCGGGATGCACCGTAGCAGCCTGGCCGGGCGCCTGGGAAAAGCGCCCGCGACGCGCGTAGCGGGCTAGAAGCGCACCTGCATCTCGCCATCGGTCCGGTAGCGGTGGGCCTGCCCCACCGGATTACTCAGGGCGTCACGCGAGATGCGAAATGCGATATAGGCGCCCGCAGGCGGCAACCAGCTCTGTTTCTGCGCGTCCACGGTGCGCCAGGCGCCGTCGAAGAACACGTCGGCCCAGTTGTGATAATCCTGGGGGCGCGGCACGCCGTCCTGCATCATCACGTAGCCGCCCAGTACGCGCGCGGGAATGCGATTGGCGCGCGCCAGCGCCACCACCAGGCCGGCGTATTCGGTGCAGTCGCCGCCCAGCTGGCGCAAGGCGTACAAGGCGCCAAAGTCGTCCGCCAGATACCCGGCGTAGATCAGGTTGGCGCACACCCAATCGTAGATGGCGCGGACCGTCTCGCCCGCGGTCGGCCTGCGCAGGAGCGCGGCGAGCGCCTGGATCGGCTCCGCGTCGGCCTCGACATAGCGCTCCGGCCGCAGCCAGTCGGCGCCATCGGGCGGTGCGGCCAGGCCCGTATCGGCAGCCGGGCTGGCATCGACCTCGGTGGTCAAGGTGACGACTTTTTGCCCCATGCCGGGAAAACGCGCGAACGACAAGCCCAGGATGCGGTGTCCCAGCGCATCACTGTGCATGGTGTGCGGCATGGATACCTGCACTTGCCGCAGGCGCTGCCGGGGCGCCAGCTCGGCCGGCAGATAGCACCAGAATGCCTGGTTCGCCAGCTCGCGCTCGAATGGATTGATGAAGGTGATGGCGAAGCGCAGACGCCGCCCCGGCGCGTCCTGGTCGGCGCGCGCCGGACGCGCCAGCAAGAGTGGCGGCATGCACAGGCGCGCCGCCAACCCCGCCTTCAGAACGCTGCGCCGCTTCATGACGTCCTACAGTCCGCAAGGAAGTTGTTTTGGCCCACTTTCGTGCGCCAGCCAGACCGCCTTCTGGACCGCCACCTGCGCCACATAGCTCTCGCGCGTGCCGGTATAGACCAGCAGGGGAATCGGCAGCAAGGCTTGCTGCATCTGTTCCAGGCGCTGGTCGGAGACATTCGCCCCGGCTGCCAGCACCACGGCCGACACGCCGCTTGTTTTCATGGCGCGCCGGCGGCGCTCGAGAACGGTGCGGATCGCCAGTGCCGTGGTGTCGTTCAATTCCACCGAAAAGGCGATCTCGTTCAAGAAGGCGCTCTGCGACTTGTCCAGCACGACCAGATTGTCGCCGTTCTGTGCTTCGGTCCAGAATTCGGATGCGGCCAGGCGCTGCAATTGCGAGGCGGACGGCGCCCGGCCCAGCACCGGCTGTGCGGCGGCCAGCCACACCGGGGTGCCGCCGCGCAATACATGCACCGACTTGTAACCGAGCTGCTTGAGCTGGGTGCAGGCGCTGTACAGTTCACGCTCGGCCTTGCCGTTTCCAGCCAAAATGGCCGTCTTGTCGCGCCAATACGGTTTGCTGCGCAGGTCCGACAGCGTGACATGCAAGGCGCCGTTGATGCGGAATAACTGATATTCGACGTCGGGGCGCAGATCGAACAGCATGGTCCCGGGTTTTTGCAGCAGCGCTTGCGCGGCGTCCGCCGTGATCGCGCATCCCAGGTCGGGGCGCGCTTCGGCCGGCCGGGCCGCGCCGGCGCCGCCGGCAATGCCGCCATCGTCGCTGCGGCAGGCATTATCGGCGCGCTTGATACTCTTGAGCCCCTCGGCCAGGCTGCTGGCCTGCGGCGCCTGGGCCAGGGCCGGCGCCGCGGCGCAGGCAAACGCGAGCAGCAAGAGGCGCGGCCACTGGCGCGTGTACGCCCCTGTAATTGAAGACATCATTTCAAATTTCCCTGGCGATTGGTTTCGGTGGTTTCGGTGGTGGCTGGGACGACGGTCGCGGGCGGCGCGGCCGCTCCCGCGCCGCCCGCGGCTGGCTCGGACATGGCCAGGTCGGGCGGATACAGGAATTGCCATTCCGAGTATTTCTGCTTGCCGCGCAGGGCAGCGTGCTCGGGCGCAAATCCGGCCTGCTTGATCGGTGTCTTGTCGGACAGGGAATGGACCCCGACGATGCGCCCGCCCAGCATGACCAGTCCCCATTCGGCGTTTCCAGTCATCGGATCGACGAAGATCTTGCGCAGGTGCCGACGCACGCCGGGAAAGCGGCGGTCCTCCAGCAACTCCTCGAGGCTGGCCGGGTAATCCTTTTTCCCGGCCGTCAACTCGCTTTCGTGATAGCGCCCCAGCGCCGTCTGGAACTGGCGGCCGATGATCAAGAGCTCGCGCTCGCGCTCGCGGCGGGCGGCGGTCGCATCGACTTCCACCGCAACCGTCAGGCCCAGCCCCATGAAGGCGACCAGCAGCAATACCCACAAATAGGTAAAGCCGCCCTGGCCCCGCATCCCCGGCAACCGGTCAGTATGAGGCATACGGCTGCCCATCCCCGCCCTGGCCGGGCGCCCCGCTCTTGACGTCGACAATGCCGTCCTCACCCGGCTCGCTGGACGTGACCAGCACCCAGGTCTGGGCCGATTCGGTGATCGGGTCGAGCGGCACCGCACGCAAATAGCGCTCGCTCACCAGTTGCTCCAGCGACTCTGGAAAGTGTCCTTTGTCGCCGGAGAATTTATCCAGGCTGATGCGCATGACCTTGAGGTTTTCCTGCAGTGCGACCTCCTTGGAGCGTGCCAGCGAACCAAAATACCGTGGCACGGCGATCGTCAGCAGCAAGGCGACGATCGCCATCACCACCAGCAATTCAACCAGGGTAAAGCCGGCCCGACGGCCAGGGAGTGCATCGTTCATTACCATTTCCTGTACGGTACGCCATTGAGGCCCTGCTGCCCGGACGTGGAAAACACGTCGAACACATCGTCGCCTTCGCCCGGATCGTCGGCCGGCGAGGCGTAACTGCGCAGCCCCCAGGTCGCGCCGGCGGCGCGCGCCTCGGGCGCCATCGGGTCGCGCGGCAAGCTGCGCAGGAAATACAGTTTCTGCCGGGCCGGATTGCGCTGGTCCTCGACCCCGTCGACCAGCTCGTCCAAGGTCTTGGGATAGCCCGATTCGCCCACCCTGACCAGGATCCGCCCCTGCTCTGCGGCGCGCTTGTAGGCATCGAGCGCCTCGCGGATCTGCCCCAGCGCGGTGCGCAAGTCATGCTCCTTCTGGCGCTGCGCGCTCAATTGCGCCAGCGGCACCGCCACCGTGACCATGACCGCCATGATGGCCAGCGTCATCATCAGTTCGATAAACGTAAAGCCGCCCCGCCGGCGCGCCCCTTGCATCAGGGCACCACGCGCATGACGTGTTCGACCGGCAAAGCCGGCGGCATGACCGACACCGGTTCGGGCGTGACGGACAGCAATTGCAGCTTGGTCGCCGCCGCCGCCTTGAGCGCCTTGAAGGTCACGGTCACCAGCGCGCCGCTGCCATTGATACCATTGTCGCTCCCGCTTTCGCTCTGGCGCACCAGGGCAAAAAACGCCTTGCCCTGCGCCGCGTCGACACGCTGGGTAAAATTGGTCCGGCCGTTACCCTGCTTGAAGAAGTCGCCTTCCTGGACGTTGGCAAGCTGAAACACCTGCGGATCGAAGCCCATCAGCGCCGGCAAACCGCGCAAGGCTTGCTCGCTGCTCAGCTTGAGCACGACGCTAAATTGCTCGCCAACCTTCACTTGCGCCGGCCCCTGCCATGCCAGACTGAGCGCGCCCGTGCCGGCGCCTGTGCCGGCCCCGGTGCCGACGGTGGCGACCTCGCGCGCGCCATCCCTGGCGGCGCCCTTGCCCGCTTCCTTGGTGCCCTCCTTGGCGCCCTCCTTGTCGGCCGGCTCGGCCAGCGCGGTCGCCAGCCTGAGCGTGGGCGTGCCGATGCTCGCCTCGGTGCCGGAATCGAATTCGGCATCGAGCATGTCCGGGCGACCGATACTGCGCACCACATGCGGCGTGATCGACAGCAGGATCTCGGTGCGCTGGGTATCGTCTTTCTGGCTGCCGAACAAGCGCCCGGCGATCGGCAGGTCGCCCACCAGCGGCACCTTGTTGGCGGTGGTGCGGTCCTCATCGCTGATCAAGCCGGCCAGGATCTGGGTCTCGCCATCTTTCAGGCGCAGCACGGTGCTCGCGCCCCGGCTGCCGATCTGGTAGGCCAGCGTACCGGAGCGGCTGACGATTTCGCGCACCAGGTTCGACACCTCCAGGTTGACCTTGATGGCGACGTCGTCGTCAAGATAGATATTCGGCTCCACTTCCAGCTTCAGGCCGACATCGACATAGGCCACCGATTCGGAAACGAAACCGGTCGAGGTCGAGGTGGTCGTAATCACCGGTACCCGGTCGCCGATCTGGATCTTGGCCTTGTCCTTGTTGCGCACGCGGATGCGCGGATTGGCCAGGATATTGCCGGTCTGGTCTTCCTTGTTTGCCTTGATCAGCACATTGCCCAGGGTCGCCTGGATAGTGCCGCTGTTTAGTCCGCGCAAGGTGTCCAGGGTCAGCGGATTGCTGCCCACCTGCAGCGGCGACAGTGCAAGCTGGCTCGGCCATTGCACGCCGAGGTCCATCAGGCGCGAGCGCTTCACTTCCATCACCTGCACGTCGAGCAGCACTTCGGAGTCGCCCAGGTCCTGCAGCGCCACGATGCGTTCGGCGATCCGGATCGCTTCCGGGGTATCGCGCACGATGATGATGCCGAGGCGCTCGTCGACCACCATGTCCTTGGTCTTGACGATGGTCTTGATCGAGTTCGACACCGCCTTGACGTCGGCATTGGTCAGATAGAAGCTGCGCACGGCCAGGGTCTGGTATTCCTTGAGCTTTTGCGCCGTGCTCGGATAAATCAGCAGCGAATTCTCGTTCAGGATTTTCTGCTCGAGCTGATTGGTGACCAGCAGCAGGCGGATCGCGTCTTCGGTGGTGGTGTTTTTCGCAAACACGGTCGCCTTCAGATCGGGACGAATGTCCTTGTCATAATAGAAGTTCAGCCCGGATACCTTGGCCACCACTTCCAGCACCGACTTGAGCGGCGCGTCGCGGAACTCGAGCGAGATCGGCTGCCG
This sequence comes from Massilia genomosp. 1, assembly GCF_011682185.1. Classification (NCBI taxonomy): domain Bacteria; kingdom Pseudomonadati; phylum Pseudomonadota; class Betaproteobacteria; order Burkholderiales; family Oxalobacteraceae; genus Massilia; species Massilia genomosp. 1. The sequence goes on along the minus strand of NZ_WHJF01000106.1, from coordinate 12,097 downwards.
GAAGGCGGCCGCCAGCTTGACGTCGGGACGGGCATCCTTGGCGCGCGCCTCTTCCAGGCGCGCCTTCAGGTTCATGGCTTCCTTCTGCTTCGGCCCTTCCGCCAGCACCGGGCGCATCTTCTCGATGGCATCGGCGATGTTGGCCGTCCCGCCCTGCTTGAGCAATTCCTCGGCCTCGGCCATCACCAGGCGGTGGCGCCGCGCCGTCACCAGCGACTCGAGCCCCTGGCGCGCCATCGCGTTTTCCGGCTCGAGCACCTGCACCTCGCGGTAAGCCTTCTCGGCGTCGCTCAGGCGTCCCTCGCGGCGCGCGCCCTCGCCCGCGCCGACCAGCGCGGTCACCAGCGAATGGCGGCGGTTGGCCAGGCCGATGCGCAACTCCGGATTCTTCGGGTCCATCTTGACCGCTTCCTCCATCTTCGCCAGCCCCTGCATGGTCTTGCCCTCGGCCAGCAGCGCGGTCCCCTCGCCGTAGACGCGCGCGGCGCCGCAGCCGGCCAGCAAGGCCGCGCACAAGGCCACGCCCAGCAGCGCCGTTCCGGTGGCCGAGCGCATGCGTCGCAGCGGCCGGCTTTGCATCAACTTCATTGTCATTCTCACTTTTCTTCTTTCAGCGTGCGGCCCAGGTCGAGCGTTTGCGTCTGGTTCATGGGCAGGTAGCGCAATGTCAGGGTACTGCCTTCCAGGCTTTCCACTTTGTAGGTATCGCCGATGGTGTCGCCGACCCGTACCACGTGGTTGAATTCATTTTGTTGAAGGAAGACCACGGTTTTACCGGCTTGTTCGTGCATGCCGAGCACGCGGAACGGCAGCGGCGGCAACTGCGCCGCCGGTTCGGCCAGCGGCGCGGGCGCGGGCGGCGGCGCGGCTGCCGCCTGCGCCACCGGCGCCGCGCCGACGAACAGGCCGGCGTCGTCATCGTCCTCGTCGTCGCCGTCGCGCGCGCGGATCGCCAACACGTCGACCAGCGGAGCGCTGGCGCCGCGCGCGCGCGCCCCTTGCGCCGGTCCGGGCGGGCGCGCGGGCGCGGGCGCGCTCGACTCGACCACAGCGCCGTCGGGACCCGGCGCATACCACGCCGCCAGCAGCGTCGCCAGCAGCGCCGCGCCGAGCAGCGCGCGCTTGAGCGCGGCACTCATGGCGCCTCCTCGGGCAAGGCGGCGTGTACGCCGTCGGCTTGCGGCAACGCGCTCAGGACAATCCACTCGATGCGGGCCTCGACCTCGGAGGCGCCGACGGCCGCGCGCCGGAACTGCACGCTCTCGAGGGCCAGGCTGCGCTGTTCGCGCAGGGCCGCTTTCATGAAGCGCTGGATCGCCTGGCCCGACCCTTTTACCGGCAAGGTCATGCGGTAGCGCAAAAACTGGCCGGCGCTGTCGGGCTGGGCGCGGTAACTGCCGCGCTGCATGACCAGCCCTTCGGCCGCGCCCAGTTCGATCATGTGCTGCACCATCGCCGGGATCTCGCCATGCGCCAGCAGCAGGCGGTCGAAACTGTCCAGGCGCGCACGCGCACCGGCCTGGTCGACGCTGGCGGCGCGGCGCGGCGCGCCGGCGCCACGCTCGGCGCCGCGCTGTGCCAGGCGCGCTTCGAGCGCGCCGGCACTGAGGGCCTGCTGGTGCGCCAGCAACAGCGCGCCCACGGTCAGGCCGGCGCAGGCCAGCACGGACCAGCCGAACGGTCCCAGGCGCCGCACATGCCATGCCGCGCGCGCGAGGGGGCGCCGCAGCGCATGCGTCAAGCGCGCGCCGCTCACTCCTTCCATGTTGCCTCCACAGTAAAACGATACGGCCGCCCGGGCGAAGTCTCGTCGATTTCATGCTCCGTCAGATAGGCGCCGGTAAACGGCGCGCGTTCGGCCAGGAAGGCGACGTAGCGCGCCATCTCGGCCCCGCTGCCCGCCTCGGCCACCAGCTTGACATGCGACGGCTGGGCGGCCGACTGGCTGGCCGCCGTGGTCACGCTCAAGACCGACACGCGCAGGTCGGGCGGCGGAGCGAGCGCGCGCAAGATGGCCGGGAACGGCAAATTGAGTTCACGGATCGCCACGTTGACCGCCTGCACCCGCGCCAGTTCGGTACGGCTCCACGCCGGCGCCGGCGCGGCCGCGCTGGCGCGCGCGGGCGCCGCCTCGAGGCGCTCGCGCAGCACGGCGACCGTGCGGCTGGCCTGCACCGCGTTGAGCAGCGCCGCCAGCGTCACCAGTGCCAGCAGCGCCAGCGCCGCCATGCGCAACGGCGTCAGGCCGCTGCGCCGGGGCAGCGCATCGAGCCGGTGCGCCGGCGCCGCGGCCGCTACCTGCAACGCGCGCGAAGGCGCTGCGCCCTCGCCGCTGTCCCAGGCCGGTGCGACGAACGGCGCCGGCGGCGGCGCGCCATCGGCCGCCAGGTCGAGCAGCGTCACCTGCTCGAGCGTGGCCAGTTGCGGATCGCGCAGGCATTGGCGCTGCCACAACTGGAGCAATTGCCGCGAGCCGGCGGCGGCGTCCGGCTGCGGCGCGTGACGCACCAGCAGATCGGCCATGTGCCTGGCCGCAGCGTCGGCACGGCGCGCCAGCATCAGCAGGCCGGCATCCTGCACGGCCAGGGCGGCCGGCGCGCGCGCGCCATGCCGGCGCGCATATTCCCAGCACGCCACCGACAAGGGCAGGACCGAGGCCAGCGGCGTGCCGAGCCGGGCCGCAGTCTGGTTCAACAGCGCCAGCAGGACGGCCGGATAGGCATGCACCGCGCGCGGCGCGCCGAACGGCGCCGGATCGACCCGCACCGTATCGGCGCCGCCGATCTCGGCGCCGGCGGCGGCCAGGCGCGCGCGCGCGGCGCCATCGAGGCCGACCCCGCGTTCGACCACGGAACTCCACGGCAAGGTGGCGCTGGTCAGCCAGTTATCGGCCACCACCACGCGCATGGCGGCTGGCGGCAGCGCCACCGCCAGCCGGCCCAGCGCGCCGGCGAGGTCCTCGCCGGCATGGCCGTCATCGCCGGCGCCGGGCGCCAGCGCCGCGCTACCGGCGCAGTCGGCGCGCCACTGACCGCCGGCGCCGGCGCGCACCGCCCATTCGATGCGCTCGGCGCCGATCACCAGCAGCAGGGTGTCGCCGGACGGCGCGAACGTGCTATCAGCCTGCGACACGGATGATCTCCTCGAGCGTGGTCTCGCCGCATGCCACCGCCTGCAGGGCCGTCACGCGCAGCGGGCGCAGGCCGGCCAGCGCGGCCCGTTCCTTCATGGTCGACATCGGGGCCTGGGCGACGATCAGTTCGCGCATGGCGTCATCGAGGATCAGCACTTCGGCCACCGCCTTGCGCCCCTTGTAGCCGACGCCACGGCAATGGCCGCAGCCGCGCCCGGCCTTGAAGGTCCAGTCGCGCACCTCGTCGGCGCTCAGCCCCGCTTCGGCCAGTTGCGCCGGATCGGGCTCGATGGCGACCGCGCACAGCGGGCAATTGCTGCGCAACAGGCGCTGCGCCACAATGCCGTTGAGCGCGGCGGCGAAACTGTAGGCGTCCACTCCCATGTGCAGGAAACGCCCCAGCACATCGAAAACATTGTTGGCGTGTACGGTGGTAAACACCAGGTGGCCGGTGAGCGCGGCCTGGACCGCGATCTGGGCCGTTTCGTTGTCGCGGATCTCGCCGACCATGATCTTGTCCGGATCGTGGCGCAGGATCGAGCGCAGGCCGCGCGCGAAGGTCAGCCCTTTTTTTTCGTTGACGGGAATCTGCAGCACGCGCGGCAGGCGGTATTCGACCGGGTCCTCGATCGTCACGATCTTGTCGCGCCCGGTATGGATTTCGGTGATCGCCGCATACAGGGTAGTGGTCTTGCCCGAGCCGGTCGGGCCGGTCACCAGCAGCATGCCGTGCGGCTTGGCGGCCAGCTTGCGCACCCCGGCGATGGCATGCGCGTCGAGCCCCAGGTGCTCCAGGCGCAGCGCCTTCGCTTCCTCGGTCAGCGACTGGCGGTCGAGCAGGCGCAGCACCGCATCTTCGCCGAAAATGTTGGGCATGACGGAAACGCGGAAATCGATGTCGCGGCCGTTGACGCGCACCTTGAAGCGCCCGTCCTGCGGCACGCGTCGTTCGGCGATGTCGAGCTCGGCCATGACCTTGATGCGCGAAATGACCTGTTCGGCCATGTCCTGGCCCTGCACCTGCGTAATCGCCACCATCACGCCGTCGATCCGGTACAGCACGTGCAGGCAGCCGGCGTCGCATTCGAGATGAATGTCGCTGGCCTGCAGCTTGAGGGCGTCGTAGATGGTCGAATTGACCAGCTTGACCACGGCGCTGGCGTCGTCGTTGATGCTCGACAAAGTGATCACGGCGGCGACTTCTTCGTCGCCGCCCACGGCCAGGCCGGCCTCGAAGCCGTCCATGGCGCGCAGCAGGCGTTCCTGCTGGATCAGGTAGGCTTGCAGGTCGTCCGGATGGACCAGCGCCAGCACCGGACGGGCGAGCCCGCAGCGGCGCAGGGCCCACTCCTCGGCGGCGCCGTCGAACGGGTCCGACAGCAGCAGCATGGCCTGGCCGGCGCCGGCGCCGGCGCGTGTACACAGCACGCCGCGCTGGACTGCGTCGGTGTAGGCGATCAGGTCGAAATCGGGCTGCAGCGCGTGCAGCTCGGCCATCGCCACGACCGGATAGCCGAACTGCTCGCCGAGCGCCGCCATCAGCTGGGGCGCCGGCCAGCCGCTGGCCTGCTGCAAGGCCGCCAGCAGCGACAGGTCGCCCTGCGCGCACAGCTGCCTGGCCTGCCCGAGCAGCGCCGCCGTGAGCGTGAGCGCCAGCGCTTGCGGCGCGTTCATTGCAGGCTCCCGGCCAGGTCGAAAATCGGCATGTACATCAATACCACAACAGTCCCTATCACCAACCCAATTACCACCATCAAGACCGGTTCGAGCAGGCGCGACGCCCAGTCGATCCAGCGCGAAAATTCATCATCGGCAAAGCGCGCGGCACGTTCGAGCATCTCGGCCATCTGCCCGGAACGCTCGCCCACCTTCACCAGCGACTCGGCCACGGCGCTGGCCAGGCCGGCGTCGACCAGGGCGCTCGAGAGGCTGCGGCCCTGCTCCACCGCCAGCCGGCAAGCGGCCAGCGAGGCCTGCTGGTGCGAACCGAGCAAGCCGCCCACCATGCCCATCGCGCGCGCCAGCGACACGCCCGACGACAGCAGCAGGCTCACGGCGCGGTAAAAGCGCGCCAGCCGGTACTCGTCGGCGCGCGCCGCCAGCCAGGGCAGGCGCAGCACGCAGGCCAGCAGCCAGGCCCTGCCCTGCGGGCGGCTGGCGGCCCAGCCCAGCGTGCCGAAGCCGGACAGCACCAGCAGCAGCGCGACTTGCCAGTTCTGGTAAATCAGTTTGCCGAACGCGAGCAGCATGGCCGACAGCCACGGAATGTCGCGCCCGGACGATTCGTACACCACCGCAAAGCGCGGCACCACATAGCCGAGCAGGAACAGGGTGACGAAGCCGCCAACCAGCAGCAGCATGGCGGGATAGATCGCGGTCGAGGCCAGCTTCTTGCGCAGCGTTTCAAACTGGGTCTGGTAAGCGATGTAGCGCCCCAGCGCCTGCGGCAGGTCGCCGGTGCGTTCCGAGGCGCGCACGGTGGCCACATACACTTCGGAAAAATACTGCGGGGCCGCCTCCAGCACGTCGGACAGGGTGCGTCCTTCGCGCAGCGATTGCAGCAACTGGCCGTGTACGGCGCGCACCGGCGCCGAGCGCTCCTTCGCTTGCAGGGTCGAGAGTGCTTCGGTCAGGTTCAGGCCGGCGTCCAGCAGGGCCAGCAGTTCCTGGCTGAACAGGATCAGGGGAAACTGGACCTGCGCCGCGCTGGCCGCACTGACTGCTCCCAGCGCCTCGACGCCGAGCACGCGCAAGCCGCGCGCGGCGGCGCGCCGCACCGCCTCGGCTTCGGGCATGTCGGCCAGTTCCAGGGTCTGGGTACGGCCGTCGGCTGTTTCGACGGTCAGCCGCCAGCGCAGCGCCGGCGTTACGGTGCCGGGAACGGCACTGGACGACGGCGTGGCCGTCGTCCGGTCTGCTGGCTTCATTACAATGCAACCCTTCGGTCAGCGCGCAACATGAACATCTTTCCAACGCTTACCGCGTCAACTGTACTGACCACTGAAGATTTTTTTGTAGAGCTGCAATGCCGCCAGTCGACGTCGGCGCACGCAGCGTTACAAAGGTCTCGGAACTTCCGGTTTCACCGGCGCCGATTGTACCGAATTTCAACGCGCCCGATACCGTCAAATTGGTGCCGCTGATGACCGGTGTGACCGCTGCGGCGGCCAATCCCGTGCCCAGATTGCTCAAGCGCGCACTGACGACGTAGTCGGACAAGGTGCCATCGACAACTTTCGACGACAAGATTCGGATGTCGCATACGCGCAACGTTTCATCCCCGGTGTTCGAGGCGGCGAACACGGCATGCGTTTTGCCGGCGTCCGCGATAACCCGTCCCGCGAAGTTGAGGTCTTCGCTGATCACCGGCCCGAGATTGACGGGAAACAGCGCGACCTGCTTGCTGCACTGAAACGCATACACACCGGCCCCGAGACGGCTGCCGTTCGCGCTTGATGCCGGCGCCATCAACAGCGGATAGGAATTCGCGCCAAACAGCGGAAAAACGGCGGAAGGGGTCAGGCCGTTCCAACTGAGCGACGTGGTGCTGGCATACCCCTCACTCGAGGGACCCTGCAAGGCTTTCAATTCGCCGCTCTGGACCGGATTCGGAACGACGACCGCCCCGTGCGCATACGCCCGGCCCGTGCCGCGCGTATCGAACACTTGCGCATACACCCGGTACACACCCGGCGCCAGGGTACTGACATCCCACACATAGCTGCCGGTCTGGGTGCCGACGGCCTGGCGCAAGCCCTCGACGATCGGGGTGCCGGTATAACTACCCTTGTCGGTGCCGTAATACAGCGAAACGGTCGGTTCCAGGTTCGGATCCGTGCCTTCCCAGCGCAAGGTCACCTGCTTTTTCACGCCGTTGGCGGACGCGACGGTATCGGGCACCATGGTGATCGACGGCGACGTGAGGGCAATTGCCGGCCCCTGGGTACCGCCGTCGCCCACTTGAAACGTCGACAGCGTACTCCAGGCACTGCTTGCCCCATTGCTGTCGAGTGCGCGGATGCGCCACCAGTATTTGGTCTTCCTGGCCAGCGCCACCGGCACCATCAGCGCGGTGTTGGGCGAACTGCCGGAGGCGACCTTGCGGCTCAGGCGTGCATCGTCATAGACTTCGAACTGGTAACTGACCGCGTCGCCTTCCGGATCGGCGGCCGCAAAGGCTTCCAGAACCGGCTGCTCGAAGGTGGTCCAGGCATCGGCGCCAGGATTCTTGAACACGGGCACCGCCGGCGCCTCATTGACCGCGCTCGCGCGGAAGCTGCCCTGGACCCAGGCCGATTCGCCCTGGGCATCCTGCGCCTTGACGCGCCACCAGTAGAGCGTGTTCTCGGTCAGGGCGGGCGCAACCCAGTTGATGCGGCTGGCGCCGCCCGCGATCTTGCCGCTGGCGCGTTTGGCCGGGGAATCGAAGGTCTGGGCGCTATCGATTTCAAACACATAGGTCAACGCATCCTGTTCCGGATCGACGGCGGCCTCCACGCTCAAGGTCGGGGTCAGCGCGGCGCTGATGCCGGCGACCGGCGCGACCAGCGCCGGTGCGCCCGGCGCACGGTTGGCGCTGTTGACCGTGAAGGCGCGCGGCGTCGACGAGGTTTTCGCGCCCACCGGCGGCAGCGCCGGGTTGGCGCCGCCTTGGCCGCCGAGCGCACGCGTGGCAACGACGCGCCAGTAGTACTTGGCCAGGTTGGTCAGCGCCGGCTGCACGGTCCAGCTGGTGGTGCCGCTGTCGGACTGGGGCACGCTGGCAACCGCCGCGGCCACCTCGGTCAGGGCGGCGTCCTTGTAGACGGTGACGGCATAGCTGACCGGGAAGGCACGCTTGTCCGCTGCGCTGTTGGTCCATGACAGCACGGGATTGAGGCTGCTCACCACGGCCTCCGGCGACGGGCTGGTCTGATTGAAGGCGGCCGGCGCAAGCGCGATCGCCGCTGTGCGGAAGTGCGAGTACACCCATGGGCTGTACACGGCGCCATCGGTGGCGCGGGCACGCCACCAGTAAGTGGTGTCAAAGGCGAGCGGACCGAGCAGGGTCCAGGTGGTCGGCACCGGCGTGGTGACGCCATTCGCATCCTTCTGGGGCGGCCTGTCGAACATCGCATTGGTGAGCAACTTTGTACCGGCCTCGTCGCTGAAAATCTGAAACTCGACTTTGGCCGTCTTGTCGTTCGGATCCATCGAGGTCTGCACCTGCATGACGGTGCGCGCCACGTCCACATTGGCAGCGCCGGCACGCGGCAGCGCGATCGACGGCGTGCCGGGACCGGAGGCGATCACGCCCTCTTTCACCGTGATGGTGGCCACGCGCTTCACGCTCAGGGCGCCGTCGCTGGCGCTGAAGGTGATCGGATAGGCGCCGGCGCTGCCGGCCGGCGGGGTCCAGTCGAAGGCGGCGCGCGCCAGGCCCGGCGCGGCCGGATCGGCGGCCTGCGCGACCAGTTTGGCGCCGCCCGGCAGCGGCGCGGCCGAGATGGTCACCGCCTTGCCGGCCGGGCTGCTCGCTTCGACCATGAAGGAGGTCTGCTTGCCCACCTCGACGGTACGGTCGGCGATGAATTGCATGACTGGCGGCAGCACGCCGGTGTCCGGCACGTCGAAGGCGCTGTCGTAGGCACCGGTGGTGTTGACGTCGAAGAAGTTGACGTAGTAATCCCACTGATTGGTGCTGGTGTTGCGCGTCTTCGACAGCCAGGTGTTTTCGGGGCCGAGCTGCTTGGCGTCGGAACGGACGATGGTGCCAACCGTCTTGGTGCCCTTGAACGGATCGGCCACTTTCGCGTAGGCGAAGCCGGCGGTGGCCGGGAAAGTGAGGCGGTAATTGCTGCTGCCGGGCACCGGGGTGAAGGTGGCCACGGCGCTGCGGTTGGTGACGATGGTATCGGCGCCGTCCGACTCGTAGACGCGGATCACGCCGTCGTCCTGGGCCAGGAAGTCGCGCACATTGTCGCGCCCGGGCAGGTCGACCCGCACGTCATGGATCAGCGGGTGGGTATTGGTGGCTTGCAGGATCGAGGTGAGCGCACCGCCCAGTTCATCGGCGTGGGTGAAGCGGGCGGTAAATTCCTCGAATTTGCCGGCCAGGGTGGTTTCCATGTTCCAGCGGCCCATCTTGCTGCTGTTGCCGGCGATGTCGCCGAAGTCGAGCAGCAGCGACTTTTGCGCCGGCGCGTCGTTGATGTAGCTGCCGGTGAGCAGGAAGTTGATCAGCAGGCCCTGCTTGTTCTCGGTGATCTTCGGCTGGGCCGAGTCGATCTTCATGTTCTTGGCGGTGGCCAGGCCATTGTTCTTGATGCGCACGCCGAGGGTGAACGGCTCGGCCGCTTCGATCTGCGGGGTGAACGGGTCGTCCGCCACCACGTCTTTGGTGAGGAAGTAGTCCAGGGTCAGCAAGGGCAAGGGCTTGACGGTGATCACGTCGGGATCGAGCTCGAGCACCGAATCGGCGCCGCCGTAGCGGTACTTGAGGGTGGCGCTGACCAGGTATTTCTTGCCGGCCGCGCCGCTGCCGGCCGAGCCGGGGGCGGGAATCAAGAGCCAGTTGACCACGCCGGTCGTCTTGGCGACGACCACGCCGCTGCCGTCGACATTATTGATGTTTTCCTTGTTCGACAGGCGCACGAAGAACTTGGCGTTGGTGTCGTTCGGGTTGTCTGTAATCGCGACCGGCACGCCATATTCGTCGGTGACCTTGATGGTCACGGCGACGCTGTCGATGTCGCCATTGTCGGTCGTGTTCAGGATCTTCATCTCGGCATCGAAGCCCTGGCGCTCCAGGGTCAGCTCTTGCTTGATTTCGAGCTTGACGCGGGCGCAGACGCTGTCCTGGGCATGCACGCCCGACGCTGCCGCGATGGAAAGAAAAAACATGCCGACTGGCTTTTTCGCCGAACTGAAATAAGGTAAATTATTCATTTTATATTCACTATCGTTATTGCCGCGGTTCGATATTACTTAATATGACGGCCCGCACGCAGATCGGTGGGGCCGGCATTTTGCTTTTGCTTGCAGACGATGTGCGCATCAGCGTCTTCTTTGTATCGCGCTCACCTTAATCCCGACGGGTTTGCAAGTGAATAGTGAAATCATCCCCGGTGGCGCAATAGTTTCGATCATTCCCTGGATAACCACGTAGGTGCCGTCCAGCCGGCCGGCAGTGTCAATTAAGGCATCATCGTCACGCTTGATCAACACTGGCAAGCAGGATGTCGCGCGCAATTTCTCCGAACTCATTTCATCGGGGTACAAATTTCTGTTCTCAAAGCTGTACCGAAGAAATCCAGCGACAGTGATATGTTCGCCAAGTGCTTTGTCGGGACGATAAAATACCTCGGCCGACCCGCTGGGTGGTGGTGAGAGCCGAGGAAGCAACTCGCCGCATCAGGTGCCGAATTATTGATTAACAAGTCTTTCGACACTACATGAGTTCTGAACGCAAGCATGTAATAACGGAATGGTATTTCCGGTATACACTGCAATTCATCACATGCCTCCAGAATATGTTCTCAAAGCGAGGCAACGCCTCATCTATACTTTCCCCAAAAAAACTTTTATGGCTGTATTTTATATCCATATCCGACTCACAATCTCCCCAATCAACGTCTGACGGTATCTTGTGGATCGTTTCCATGCGATCCCGCTCCAAAATTGATCCGGCTGTTTTCTAATAGTTCGACATGCGCGTTGCACCTCGGGACTCAAAAAATCTGCCCCACAAGTGCGTCCACAAAAACGGCGCCCACTCCCACCTTTTCGCTTGCGCTGCCAAGCAATTTTCATCCGTTCGGCTAGTTTTGCAAGAGGCTCGCGTATATCCCACGGCCGTCATTATCGACCACGCGTCACAATTATTTTACCCGACCTTTTCACAATAACAAAATAGTCTGAGCCAGGTCGGGGTATAACATCCAGGTCCTCAAACGTAAATACATACTCTTCAGTATCACTATATAAATACCTCCAAGAAAAGTTCTTAACACGATTATTGGTATGTTTTTTAAAGCCGGCAATCGCAATTTTTTCTATGAAAACAACTTCCTGAGCATCCAGAATTTTTTTCGATTCGCCAAATTCGCTTGGGTTTTGCATTGCCATCACGGGCATAAACATATAAGAAAAATACAATGCGAGAGTTGCCAGCAGACTAGATTTTGGAATATTGAATTTCATATTCATATTAAGATCAATAAAATATACATTGACAAAGTTTGTTAAAATTTCCGAATTCCAAATATATTTAGTATTTTTTCCACGTATCGTAATTTTTGCAGTAGTTTTTTGCTATTCCATAATCGTAACGCTTCTTTGACTCACCCCCGTCTTTACATTCCTCGGTGCACGCCTTTTCGGCGGTGTAGGCCCTGCATTCAGAATCCCGCAAGAAGTCTCTGTAATCATCGCCGTTAACCGACGCATACGGTATGTAACCTTTAGGACGGCCTACGCATGAATCTTTTCCATATCGCTTAATCCAATCACTCATGTGTGACTGCTCGTGTATATTTACACATTTTCGAGCTACGCCTTTTGCGTTATTAATTATTTCATAATTTCCTTTTCCGTCACATGCAATTGTAGAAGCATCTTCTAACCCAAGTGGGTCATAGCGTGAAATAGGATTTCCGTGAACATAGCCGTATGTATTGATGCCCCCGCTTAGTCCAAGAGGATCAGATTCGATATATCGTCCCACTTGTGGATCGTAATCCCTGTAGTAGTTGTAATGTAAGCCAGTTTCCGCATCCTCGATTTGCCCTGGCAGACGCAGGTTCGACACGATAGTGGGCTGCGCACCGCCAGCGGCGGGGCTGGTGATCTGTGCCTGGCCAAATGCATCGTAACTGGCCGCCCAGACGATGTTGCCGGCCCGGTCGGTTGCCTGCAACGGCGCCCAGCGTTGGTCATGGTGATAGTACGCGACAGTGTCCTGACCATTGCTGTTTTTAGTCTTGA